>NZ_CP099399.1:3480000-3577500 GCF_024721175.1 Rhizobium sp. Pop5
CTTCAACCGATGCTCTTTGCCGGCCTGCAGGAGATCTACCCCTATGGCGGCAATGCCGCCATCCCGTCCCTCTGGCAGAAGTTCAATGCTCATTTTGGCCATATCCCAGGTCAGAAAGGCAATGTCGCCTATGGCATCTGCACGCATATCGACGGGGAAACGGAAAAATTCCGCTATATGGCCGCCGCAGAAATCTCCGATGCCGGCGACCTGCCAGCGGATTTCAAGACGCTCAAGCTTCCAGGCCAGCGCTACGTCGTCTTCAGCCATCGCGGCCATGTCTCAGGCATCCCGTCGACCATGCACCGGATTTTCGACACTTGGTGGCCAACCTCCGGCCTGGAGCACGGCGACACGCCTGATATGTTCGAGCGCTACGATGAGCGCTTCGATCCTTATACCGGCATGGGCGTCACCGAGATCTGGTTGCCGATCAGAGCATGATGCCGAAAAGTGCGGGCGGTTTTCGGAAGACATCATACTCCAGGGAATAAAAGTCGCATCAGTTTCGTATACCCCCTTACGGCGCTTGTCTGACGGGCAGGCGACATTACATTGCGCGCGTCGTCTCATCATGTGACGCAAAGAGGGTATACGCTGATGCAGGAAATCATGACGCTCATTCAGGATCCGGCCGCCTGGGTGGCGCTCATCACTCTGGTGGTGATGGAAGTCGTTCTCGGTATCGACAACCTCATCTTCATTTCCATTCTGACCAACAAACTGCCGCCCGAGCACCGCGAGAAAGCCCGCAAGATTGGCATCGGCCTTGCCCTCGTCATGCGCCTGGCGCTGCTCGGCACCGTCGCCTGGATCGTACAGTTGACCGAACCGCTCTTCGAAGCCTTCGGCCACGGCTTCTCCTGGAAGGATCTGATCCTGATCGGCGGCGGCCTGTTCCTCGTCTGGAAGGCTACCAAGGAAATTCACCACAGCGTCGATCCCATCGACCATCAGGAAGATTTCATTGCCACATCGGTAACGACCGGCTTTGCATCGGCCATCGGCCAGATCCTGCTGCTCGACCTGGTCTTCTCGGTAGACAGCATCATCACCGCCGTCGGCATGACGCCGCATCTGCCGATCATGGTGATCGCCGTCATCGCAGCCGTCACCGTCATGCTTGTTGCCGCGACCCCGCTTGCCAACTTCATCGAGAGGAACCCGACGATCGTCATGCTGGCGCTCGCCTTCCTGCTGATGATCGGCACGACTTTGATCGCCGAAGGCATGGGCTTCCACGTGCCGAAGGGCTATGTCTACGCTGCCATGGCCTTCTCCGCGCTGGTCGAGGTGCTGAACATGTTTGCACGCAACGCCCGCAAGCGGAAACGCGGCGGCGCGCATTGAGGCTGATGCGGGAGGGCGTGCCGCAACCGGCGCGCGCCCTCCCCGCAGCGCCATGAGCCCTTGCGGACGCGGTTTTTCTTGACGCGCCGGGTTGAATATGGCCTAAGGCCAGCCGAACGGACGATCGGCGAATGGTGCGGGCGAATGCCCTTTTTCGGCCGGTTTGCCGATGAAGATATCTGCATCCTTCCGGTCGAACGTCGCATTCCAGCGAGAACCGTCCGGCATTCATTGACGGGCACATACAATGACAGCTTCCGGCGTCCGCGTCCGCATCGCTCCCTCGCCGACCGGCGAGCCGCATGTCGGCACCGCTTATATCGCTCTCTTCAACTATCTTTTCGCCAAGAAGCACGGCGGCGAGTTCATCCTGCGCATCGAAGACACGGATGCGACACGCTCGACCCCGGAATTCGAGACGAAAGTGCTGGACGCGCTGAAGTGGTGCGGGCTGGAATGGAAGGAGGGCCCCGATATCGGCGGCCCTTACGGCCCCTATCGCCAGTCCGACCGCAAGCCGATGTACCAGCCCTACGCACAGGAGTTGCTGGACAGGGGCCACGCCTTCCGCTGCTTCTGCACGCCCGAGCGGTTGGAGCAGATGCGCGAAACGCAACGCGCCGCCGGCAAGCAGCCGAAATATGACGGCCTCTGCCTGAGCCTTACAGCTGAAGAAGTCACGGCCAAGATGACATCAGGCGAAAGCTCCGTCATCCGCATGAAGATTCCGACGGAAGGTTCCTGCGACTTTACCGACGGCGTTTATGGCGACGTGTCGATCCCGTGGGATTCTGTGGATATGCAGGTGCTCATCAAGGGCGACGGCATGCCGACCTATCACATGGCCAATGTCATCGACGATCATCTGATGAAGATCACCCATGTGGCGCGCGGTGAGGAATGGCTGGCTTCGGTGCCGAAGCACATCCTGCTCTATCGCTATTTCGGCTGGGACCAGCCGGTCTTCATGCATCTGTCGCTGATGCGCAACGCCGACAAGTCGAAGCTGTCGAAGCGCAAGAACCCGACTTCAATCTCCTATTATACCGCGCTCGGCTATATCCCCGAAGCGCTGATGAACTTCCTTGGCCTGTTCTTCATCCAGATCGCCGAAGGCGAAGAGCTTCTGACGATGGAAGAACTGTCCGAAAAGTTCGATCCGGACAATCTCTCCAAGGCCGGCGCGATCTTCGACATCCAGAAGCTTGACTGGCTGAACGGCCGCTGGATCCGCGAAAAACTGTCCGAAGAAGAATTCCAGGCGCGCGTAATTGCCTGGGCGATGGAAAACGAGCGCCTGACGGCCGGCCTGCGCCTGTCGCAGACGCGCATTTCCAAGCTCGGCGAGCTGCCCGATCTCGCCGGCTTCCTGCTGAAGTCCGACCTCGGCCTGCAGCCCTCCGATTTCGCCAAGATCAAGTCGCCGCCGGAAGAGATCCTGGAGATCCTCAACACCGTCCAGCCGGATCTCGAAAAGATCCTGGAATGGAACGTCGAGACAATCGAAGCCGAACTGCGTGCCGTCGCCGACCGCATGGGCAAGAAGCTGAAGGTCGTGGTAGCCCCGCTCTTCGTTGCCGTTTCCGGCTCGTCGCGCTCGCTGCCGCTCTTCGATTCCATGGCGATCCTCGGCCGATCCGTCGTGCGCCAGCGCCTGAAGCTCGCCGCCCAGGCGGTCGCCGCCCTCGTCGGCGCAAAGTAAGAACAGTCAGAGGATCTCGACAGTGGCTGACAACAAGACCGAAAACACCCTCTCCTCCGACGCAACGGAAGTGCGCGCCCAGAAGCTGAAGCTGCTGCGCGAGCAGATCGGCGAGGTCTACCCGGCGCATTTCCATCGCACGCTGACCAATGCCGAGCTCGGTACGAAATACGAGAGCCTGGAACCCGACGTCGAGACGCAGGATATCGTCACCGTCGCCGGCCGCGTCTATTCCTCGCGCAACTCGGGCATGTTCATGGATATCCACGACGCCTCGGGCAAGATCCAGATCTTCTCGCACAAGGATGTTACCGGCGAGGAAGCTCGCGCCCTGCTGCCGATGATCGATATCGGCGACATCATCGGTGTCACCGGCATCGTGCGCCGCACCAAGCGCGGCGAACTGACGATCAACGCGCAGAAGATCGAGATGCTGACGAAGTCGCTGCTGCCGATGCCCGAGAAGTGGCACGGTCTCTCCGACATCGAGCTGCGTTATCGCAAGCGCCATCTCGACATCATGACCAATGAGGATTCGAAGCTGCGCTTCCAGCAGCGCTCGAAGATCGTCTCCGGCATCCGCCGTTTCATGGAAAATGACGGCTTCATGGAAGTCGAGACGCCGATGCTGCATTCGGTCTACGGCGGCGCCACCGCCGAGCCGTTCAAGACGCATCACAACACGCTGAAGCTCGACATGTACCTGCGCATCGCGCCGGAACTGTTCCTGAAGCGCACGCTGGTCTCGGGCCTGACCGACAAGGTCTTCGAGATCAACCGCAACTTCCGCAACGAAGGCGTCTCCACCCGGCACAATCCCGAATTCACGATGATGGAGTGCTATTGGGCTTATGCCGACTACGAGGACGTCATGGACCTCGTCGAGCGGCTGTTCGAGAGCCTGGCGCTCTCCATCCACGGCACGACGGAATTCCCCTTCGGCGACAAGACCATGTCTTTCAAGGGGCCGTTCAAGCGCGTTCCGATGCCTGATGCCGTCAAGGAAGCGACCGGCATCGATTTCCTCGCTATCAAGACCGACGAAGAGGCCCGCGCCGCCGCCAAGGCTGCCGGTTTCGCGGTCGAGAAGGATTGGACCTGGGGCGAATGTCTCGCCTTCATCTTTGAGGAAAAGGTTGAAGCCACGCTGATCCAGCCGTCCCACGTCACGCATTTCCCGAAGGACATCTCGCCCTTCGCCAAGGAAGTGCCGGGCGAGCCACGTTTGGTCGAACGTTTCGAGACCTATTGCAATGCCTGGGAACTCGGGAACGCCTTCTCCGAGCTGAACGACCCCGAGGAGCAGCGCCGCCGCATGGTGGAGCAGCTCGAACAGGCGCATGCCCGCGGCGAGAAGGAAAAGCAGCTGGACGAGGAATTCCTCGACGCGATCGACCAGGGCATGCCGCCCGCCGGCGGTCTCGGCATCGGCGTCGACCGTCTCATCATGCTTTTGACCAACGCGCCGTCGATCCGCGACGTCATCCTATTCCCGGCGCGCCGCAACAAAGCCGACTGATAAGAAGCACATAAGAACGAAGCGGAGTGCCGGCTGGCGCTCCGCTTTTTCATGCCATTCGTTCAGTGTGTCTTGACGGCTTCTGCCGGCGGCTCTTCAGCCGGGGCCTCCGCGACGACATCGGCGCTGCCGCCTTCGGCAGGAGGCGTGGTTTCGCCTTCGGTCGCCGGTGCTGCGCCATGGGCACCGCCGGCAGCCTTCTTTTCCTTGTCCTTGTCGCCCTTTTTCGTCGAGCCAACCGCAACCGGATCGACGCAATCCTCGGGGTCCTTGAAAGCAGCGCTGATCATGGCGATCTCGTCGGACGGCATGTCTATCCGCTCGCCGAAGAACAGCCCGTTTTCGCTGGCCTTGCCGTCATAATAGCGCGCCGTGTAGGGCTTGTCGTCCAGGCCGGGAACGGTCTTGTCGGGATGCGGGATATAGACGACATCGGCGCCGATCGCCCGGCCGCGAATGTCGGCGCGAATCGTCGGACCGTTCTCGTCGAGTACCACAACCTGCACCAGATCCGGCTTCTGCGCGGCATAGATGGCCTGGGCGACGCGAAGTGCGGTCGTGACGCGTGTCATCCCGTCGGTCGGTTCGGTCTTGATGTATTTCCGAACCCAGATGTGATCCTGCTTCTTGATCGTCACCAGGTTGACGTCGCTGCACTCGAGCCCGTAGGCGCCATCCGAGGAACCGATCAGCCTGTCCTTGCCGACATACACCGCCGCGCCGCCGGAAACGCCCGCCAGAAGAGCGACTCCGCCGATAATGATTGTCAATTTCCGGGAGGGCCGGAATATGCGCAGTAAGGCCTTCACGCCAACTGCTCCGCCATCTGAAACTCCAACGCAGGACTGGTGTTGAGAACGCTAATGAAATGACGTTTCCGAAAGTTTAAGTGGTCACTCCGAGCCTGTCCCCTTTCAGGAAAATACCAAAAAAGGTCCGATTTTTTCGGCCGCTTGCCACTGCGCATTCCGCCATGCTCTAAACGGCCATGGCCTTCACCCTTCGCCAGATCCAATATTTCGTCGCCGTCGCCGAACAGGGTTCGGTGACCCGGGCAGCGCAGAACCTTTCGATCTCGCAATCCTCGGTGACGGAAGCGCTGAAGGAGCTCGAAACCGACCTCGGCGTCGCGCTCTTCGAGCGCCATCCGCGCGGGCTGACGATCACTCATAACGGCCACCAGTTCCTGCGCCACGCCACGAAGATCCTCGCCTCCGTCTCCGATGCACGTACCAGCTTTTCCGGCCAGCAAAGCGCGCTTTCCGGCACGCTGAACATCGGCGTCACCTCGCTTGTCGCCGGCTACGTGCTATCCGACCTCCTGGCGCGATACCGGCGCGCCTGTCCAGGCATCGAAGTCAGCGCGATCGAAGACAATGGCGGCTATCTCGAACATCTCCTGGTCGGCGGCGAACTCGATGTCGCCGTCATGGTAATCTCCAACCTGCGCGACCGCATGGCGCTGCAGGCGGAAATCCTTGAAACCTCGCCCTATCGGCTCTGGCTGCCGATGGGCCATCCGCTGGTATCGGCCGACATCATCTCGGTCGCCGATATCGCCCGCGAACCGCTGATCATGCTGACGGTCGACGAAATCGAGGAGAATACCGGCAAGCTGCTTTCGGCACTCGGCGCCCGCCCGCATGTCGCCTTCCGTACCCGCTCGGTGGAAGCAGTGCGCAGCCTTGTTGCGACAGGCGCCGGTGTCGCGCTGCTCCCCGATCTCGTCTACCGCCCCTGGTCGCTGGAAGGCGACCGTATCGAGAGCCGCGACGTCTCCGGCTCGCTACCGGTCGTCCAGGTCGGGATGGTCTGGCGCAAGGGCTCCAGCCTGCCGCAGGCGGCGCGCGACTTCGTCGGTATTGCCGAAAGTTTGCGGTCCGGCCGCGTCCGCTGATATCGGAATTTCCGATATCGCCTTTCTGATAAATGAATTTGCGAAAGCGGCATTTTCGCGTCACCTTTTCACCAGGGAACGAACCGCCACAAAAGTGGCAGAAAAACTGGGAGACGGATGATGACGAATCTCTTGAAATCCTGCACGGCAGTGCTCGCCTGCCTGGGCTTCGCGACACAGGTTGTCGCCGCCGAACCGCTGAAGGCCCTCGGCAAGGGCGAAGGCGCGGTCAGCATTGTCGCCTGGGCCGGCTATATCGAACGCGGCGAAACCGACAAGAACTACGACTGGGTCACCGATTTCGAAAAGGAGACCGGCTGCAAGGTCTCCGTCAAGACCGCTGCCACTTCGGATGAAATGGTGTCGCTGATGAACGAAGGCGGCTTCGATCTCGTCACGGCATCGGGCGACGCCTCGCTCCGCCTTATCGCCGGCAAGCGCGTGCAGCCGATCAACACCGATCTGATCCCGGGCTTCAAGAATGTCGATGAGCGCCTGCAGAACGGGCCCTGGTATACGGTCGGCGGCGTGCATTACGGCGTCCCCTATCTCTGGGGACCGAACGTGTTGATGTACAATTCCGATACCTTCAAGGACAAGGCGCCGACCAGTTGGAATGTCGTCTTCGAGGAGCAGACCCTGCCGGACGGCAAATCGAACAAGGGCCGCGTCCAGGCCTATGACGGCGCGATCTACATCGCCGACGCGGCCATGTATCTGATGGCCCACAAACCGGATCTCGGCATCAAGGACCCCTACGAACTGACCGAGGACCAGTACAAGGCCGCACTCGACCTGCTGCGTGGCCAGCGCAAACTGGTCTCCCGCTATTGGCACGACGCGATGATCCAGATCGACGACTTCAAGAACGAAGGCGTCGTCGCCTCTGGCTCCTGGCCCTTCCAGGTGAACCTGCTGCAGGCCGACAAGCAGAAGATCGCCTCGACCTTCCCTGAGGAAGGCGTCACCGGCTGGGCAGATACGACTATGCTGCATGCCGACAGCGAACATCCGAACTGCGCCTATATGTGGATGGAGCATTCGCTGAAAGCCAAGGTACAGGGTGATGCCGCGGCCTGGTTCGGCGCCGTGCCCTCCGTTCCCGCCGCCTGCAAGGGCAACGAACTGATGGGCGATACCGGCTGCGCCACCAACGGCTTCGATCACTTCGACAAGATTAAGTTCTGGAAGACGCCGGTCGCCAAGTGCGCGACCCAGGGCGAGTGCGTGCCGTACCATCGCTGGGTGTCGGATTACATCGGCGTGATCGGCGGAAGGTGAGCCGATCCGCTCGTATGCGTAAGATCCCCTCCCCAACCCTTCCCCACAAGGGGGAGGGCTAAGAGTGGCACCGCCGAATCCTGCCGAAACACCAAGGTATTTGCAAAAGGTTACGGCAGGTTAAGCCCCTCCTCCTTGTGGGGAGGGGTTTGGGGCGGGGTTTTATTAGCTAAGACCAAAGCCCTCGCTGAAAATGCATGACCCGGAGTCTCCCATGACGTCAGCCGTCCGTTTCCAACAGGTATCGCGTCATTTCGGCCAGGTTCGCGCCGTCGACGGCGTCAACCTCGAAATCGCGCCAGGCGAATTCTTCGCCATGCTCGGCCCCTCCGGCTCGGGCAAGACGACCTGCCTGCGGTTGATAGCCGGCTTCGAGCAGCCGACCGCGGGCCATATCCAGATCTTCGGCGAGACGGCCGAGGGCATTCCGCCCTATCGCCGCAACGTCAACACCGTGTTCCAGGATTACGCGCTCTTCCCGCATCTCAATATCCTCGACAACGTTGCTTACGGGCTGATGGTCAAGGGGGTCGGCAAGGCGGAGCGGATCAAGGCCGCGGGCGATGCCCTCGAACTCGTCAAGTTGCCGGGCTATGGCGCTCGCCGCCCCGGCCAGCTCTCGGGCGGCCAGCGTCAGCGCGTCGCACTCGCCCGCGCGCTGGTCAACAAGCCGAAGGTGCTGCTGCTCGACGAGCCGCTCGGCGCGCTGGACCTGAAGCTGCGTGAACAGATGCAGGAGGAATTGAAGAGCCTGCAGCGCGCACTCGGCATTACCTTCGTCTTCGTCACGCATGATCAGGGTGAGGCGCTCTCCATGGCAGACCGCGTTGCGGTCTTCAATAACGGCAACATCGTCCAGCAGGGCACGCCCCAAGATATCTACAGCTGCCCAAAGACGCGCTTCGTTGCCGATTTCGTCGGCTCGTCGAACGTGATCGCGCCCGATCTGATGGCCTCGCTCGGCGGCGAGAAGCGCTGGGCGAGCCTGCGCCCCGAAGCGATCCGGCTGGCAAGCGATGGCGTCGAGGCGAAAGTCGAAAACGCAAGCTTCCTCGGCGCAGCCACACGCCTCAGCGTCGACATCAAGGGCAGCCGGTTGCATGTCATGCTGCCGGCCGGCACGGCCGTGCCCGTTGTCGGCGCCGGTATCCGGCTTGCCTGGCAGCCTGCCGATATCCATTACATGGACGACGCAGCATGACGGCGCTTATCATGTCAGGCGGCAAGACCTCGATCCTTCCTCGCCGCGGCGGCTTCTTCGGCGGGCTGTCGGATACGTTCTGGCGGCACCCGAAGCTCTTACTCCTCCTGATGCTGACGCCGCCGCTGCTCTGGCTCGGCATCATCTATATCGGCTCGCTGATCGCCTTGCTCTTGCAGAGCTTCTTCTCGATCGACGATTTCTCGGGTCTGGTGAACTACGAATTCACGCTCTCGACTTATGCTCAGCTGCTGAGCCCGACGAATTTCGACATCATCATCCGCACCGTCGTGATGGCCGCACTCGTCACCGTAGCCGCCGCCCTGATCGCCTTCCCGATCGCCTACTACGCGGCGCGTTATGCGCAGGGAAAATGGAAGGCGCTCTTCTATCTCGGCGTCATGCTGCCGCTCTGGTCGAGCTATCTCGTCAAGATCTACGCCTGGAAGCTGATCCTCGCCAAGGAAGGCATCCTCACCTGGATCTTCGAGAAGCTCCACCTTTCCTGGCTGCTCGACGGCATCCTGAACCTGCCCGTCGTCGGCGGCAATTCGCTGTCGGTCAGCTATCTCGGCACCTTCATCGTCTTCGTCTATATCTGGCTGCCCTATATGATCCTGCCAACACAGGCAGCGCTCGAGCGCGTGCCCGGCAACCTGATCGAGGCCTCGGCGGATCTCGGTGCTACGCCGCGCCAAACTTTCGGCACGGTGCTGCTGCCGCTCGCTCTCCCCGGCATCGTCGCCGGCTCGATCTTTACCTTCTCGCTGACATTGGGCGACTACATCATCCCGCAGATCATCGGCTCCTCCAGGCTCTTCATCGGCCAGGCCGTCTATGCCCAGCAGGGAACGGCCGGCAACGTGCCGCTGGCGGCCGCCTTCTCCGTCGTGCCGATCGTCATCATGGCGCTCTATCTCTCGCTCGCCAAACGCATGGGGGCCTTCGATGCGCTCTGATCTCAAGACATCGCCACTGCCCTTGAAGATCACCGCTGCCGGTGGGCTGCTCTTCCTGCACCTACCGATCGTGTTGATCTTCGTCTATGCCTTCACGACGGAGGAGAAGAGCTATCAATGGCCGCCGCCCGGCCTGACGCTGCAATGGTTCGCCATCGCCTGGAGCCGGCCGGATGTCTGGTCGGCGCTCGGCCTCTCCGTGCAGGTCGCCGTCATCGCCACGGCGATCGCGCTCATCCTCGGCACGCTCTGCGCGGCCGCCGTCAGCCAGACGAAGTTCTTCGGCCGCGAGGCGATCTCGCTGCTCGTCATCCTGCCGATCGCCCTTCCCGGCATCATCACCGGCATTGCGCTGCGCTCCGCCTTCAGCCTTTTCGATATCCCGTTTTCGGTCTGGACCATCGTGCTCGGCCACGCCACTTTCTGCGTGGTCGTCGTTTACAACAATGCGGTCGCCCGCTTCCGCCGCACCTCCGGCTCGCTGATCGAGGCCTCGATGGATCTTGGCGCCGACGGCTTCCAGACCTTCCGCCATATCATCCTGCCGAATATCGGCACTGCCCTGCTCGCCGGTGGCATGTTGGCGTTCGCCCTTTCCTTCGACGAAGTCATCGTCACCACCTTCACCGGCGGCCAGCAATCGACCCTGCCGATCTGGATGCTCGAAGAACTCATCCGCCCGCGCCAGCGCCCCGTGACCAATGTGGTGGCCATGGTCGTGGTGCTCGTCACCTTCCTGCCGATCCTGGCAGCCTACTACCTCACCCGCGACGGCGACCAGATCGCCGGCGCCGGCAAATAACAGGGAGAACATCATGGATACCCAAATGCTGATCGGTTCCCGTTTCGTGAAAGGCACGGAAACGGAAGAACACATCCTGAATCCGAGGACGGGCGAAACGGTGATCGACCTCCCCGAAGCCTCGCTCTCCCAGGTCGACGCCGCTGTCGATGCCGCCGAAAAAGCCTTTGCAAGCTGGTCGCAGACGACGCCGTCCGAGCGCTCCGGCTATCTCCTGAAGATCGCCGACGCCATCGAGAAGGATGACGCAGGTTTCGCCACGCTTGAGGCGCTGAACTGCGGCAAACCGATCAACTCGGTGCTGAACGACGAAATCCCGGCGATCGTCGATTGTTATCGCTTCTTCGCGGGCGCCGTGCGCAACCTGCACGGACCGGCCGCCGGTGAGTACCTGCCCGGCCATACCTCGATGATCCGCCGCGATCCGATCGGCATCGTCGGCTCGATCGCACCGTGGAACTATCCGCTGATGATGATGGCCTGGAAGCTGGCGCCGGCGATCGCCGGCGGCAATACCGTTGTCTTCAAACCCTCTGAGCAGACGCCGCTGACGGCGCTGAAGATGGCGAAACTGCTTTCCGAAATCCTGCCCGAGGGCGTCGTCAACGTCATCCTTGGTCGCGGTGAAAGCGTGGGCAACGCCCTGATCAACAATGCCAAGGTCAACATGATCTCGATCACCGGCGATATCGCGACCGGCAAGAAGGTGCTGCAGGCCGCCGCCAAGACGGTCAAACGCACCCATCTCGAGCTCGGCGGCAAAGCCCCGGTCATCGTCTTTGACGATGCCGATATCGACGCCGTCGTCGCCGGCATCCGCACCTTCGGCTATTACAATGCCGGCCAGGACTGCACGGCCGCCTGCCGCATCTATGCCGATGCAAAGGTCTACGACAATTTCGTCGCGGACCTCTCCTCGGCGGTCGCGAGCATCCGCTTCAACCAGGCCGACGATACCGCAAACGAGATCGGGCCGCTGATCTCCAGGCGCCAGCGCGACCGCGTCGAAAGCTTCGTCGCCCGCGCCTCCGAGCACAAACACATGGAGATCACCACCGGCGGCACCGTGTCCGGAGACAAGGGCTTCTTCTTCACCCCGACTGTCATAGCGGGCGCCCTGCAGGACGACGAGATCGTCCGCCGCGAGGTCTTCGGCCCAGTCGTCTCGGTCACTCGCTTCTCCGATGCCGATGACGCCATCGCCTGGGCAAACGACAGCGATTACGGCCTGGCCTCCTCCGTATGGACCAAGGATATCGGCCGCGGCATGAAGACCGCCGCCCGTCTGCAATATGGCTGCACCTGGATCAACACACATTTCATGCTGGTCAACGAGATGCCGCATGGCGGCCTTAAACAATCGGGCTACGGCAAGGACATGTCGGTCTATGCGCTGGAGGACTATACCGCCGTGCGCCACGTGATGATCAATCACGGCTGATCGGCGGGAAGGATCGCGACGCACTCGACATGGATCTCCCCGGTTCGCCGGGAGATCTCAGGTCACGGGGCCGCAAGGCGCCGGCAATTGTCCGCCGCCGCTCCCGATCAAGTCGTGCCCGACACAGATCATGCCGGCTTGGAAAAGAGCCGGAACAATTTGCCGTCTGCAGCGTCTTCTCAAGCAAACGCAAAGGATGCTGCCATGCTGAAATGGGCTCTGATATTTTTCGTGATTTCGATCGTCGCCGGCTTTTTCGGCTTCTCAGGTGTATCCGCCGCTACCGCGACGATCGCGCGCGTCCTCTTCGGCATCGCGCTGGTGATCTTCCTGATCTTCCTCGTCCTTGCGCTGCTGGCGGGGCAGGCGATCCTCTGACCAGGCGCCGGGCTTGTTGAAAACGGCGTAGCGTCGAAGTGAAGTTCGTTTGGTCGCGGTGTTACAACAGTGCCCTCAACCAGGCAGGCATTTCGCGTATTCGCCGTTTCAGCAGATTGTCGATCGATATCGATCCCGCACCCGAGGCGGCCAGGACGAACATGCCGCCCGCAATCGCCAGGTCCTTCTCGAAATGCAGGAGCTCGTTCTGGCTGGCAAAATTGGTGTGGAAGAGAAAGGCCGTTGCCAGACAAAATAGGCCGAGTGCCAGTGCGCCAAGCCGGCTGAGAAAACCCGCCGCAACGGAAAGGCCAGCGCCGATCTGAAGGACAATGACCGCAAGTGCCACCGGCGCTGACAGGCCGAGCGTAGCGAAAGTGTCGATGGTCGCCGCGATATCAGCTGCGAGCGTCGAACCTTCGTGCAGGAAGATCAGCGCCAGGAGAAGCCTCCCCACGAGAAGAGTGAGATCGGCCAGCCGGCTTGGAGCGTTTTCCATCATATCCTCCGTTTGCAGAGCAGGCAGTTCATCCGCCTGCCCTTGCGTTCATATGCCCGTCAGTTGCCGGCCTTGGCCGCAACGGCCTTTTGCAGGTCTTCCAGTTCCTCGCAACCATCAGGGCAAAGTTGCTTCAGCGATGCCACCTGCTCCTCGGCCTTCGCCATCTCGCCTGTTTCGACATAGAGTTCGCCGAGATATTCACGCGCTGCCTTGTGATCGGGCTGAAGCTCCAGCGCCTTGGTATAGTAGGTCAGCGACGTCCTGTAGTCGCCGGTCTTGCGCAGCGTATATCCCATCAGATTATAGACATCCGCCTGCTGATTGTCTTCGGCAAGGCCGCGAAGCTCCAGCAGAGCGCCGGCATAATTCTTGGCATCGATCTTGGCGCGTACCGACGTCAGGTCGGGAGCATCCGTCGATTGCATGTTGTCGACCGCAAAGGCCGGAAGCGCTGTCACCGCGGAAAAGCCGGCAATTATGGCGCAAAGCCAGACGAATCCGAGAATTGCATATTTCGTCATGGTAATCTCCTTTCGGCCTTTCAGGCCTGGATTGTCGGTGTGAAGCCATAGGCGCTTCCGTCCTTGACGAAAGTGCCCGAGCCGGGGAAGGGGAAGTGCGAGCCGCAGATCGCGATATTGTCGGCGATGATGCGATCGATCAGGCGCCGGCGCGTGTCGACAGCCATTGGCCCATCCTGGTCGTAGCTGCCTTGCCATTCGGGATGCGGCGCGAGCAGGGCTGGGACATACATGATGTCGGCCGAGACGAGCAGCTGCCTGCTGCCGGAGGTGACGAGATAGGTCGAATGCCCGGGCGTATGGCCAGGCGCCGCGAGAAGCTGCATGCCAGGGGCCACTTCCGTGCCATCGGCGACGAGCTTCCAGTTCTTCCATTTCGGAAAGACGTCGGCGATGCGCTTGCCGGCCGGCTTGCGGCCTTCGGCAAGCTTCTCGACCCGGCCAGGCTCCGTCCACCAGTTATATTCGACGGCGTTGACGATGAGTTCGGCGTTCGGGAAGACAGGATCGTTCGTTCCCTTTTCCATCAAGCCCCAGACGTGATCCGGGTGGAAATGCGAGAGCAAGATCGTGTCGATCTTCTTGTAGTCGATGCCGGCGGCTGCCATGTTCGCCGGGAGGTGCGTGGCATTCGCCTGCCACTGACCGACGCCCGAGCCAGCATCCATCATGATCAGGCGATCGCCGAGCTTCAGGACGACCACCGTCAGCGGGATCGGCATGAATTCGGTCGTCAATCCCGCCTTGGAAAGCGCCTCCTTGGTGTCCTCGATCGAGGCGTTCTTGATGAAAGTCGGGTCATGCGGTTTTTTCCAGATGCCGTCGTAGATCGCCGTGACCTCGACATCCCCGACCTTGTATTTGTAGTAGCCGACCATCGGCTCCAGCGGCGTTGCGGCGAGCGCCGGCATGACGAATTCGAGCTTCGACGACAGGCCGAATGCCGCCGCAGCAGCAGCCGAGCCCAGCACGGCGCGACGTGACATGGTAAACATGAATATGCCTCCTCTTGTTGACGGCATTTCCGGTGGCGAAGACGCAATTGCTCAGATGTCCTCGCTGACGAACTAGATCGCCGGCGGAGAGCGCTTATTCCCGACCCCGGGCACTTTTCCTTCAAGCAATTGAAACTGCTTCATCATTTCCATCGCACGTGACCGACGCCCCTCGGCGCGCAAATAAATTGGCGGCGACATGGAATAAAATCGCGCGCCAATCGGTCTAGACGGCAAGGGACCGCATTGCAGAACTGCGGGTCTCACGCCTAAATTCGGCTGCTCTTGAGGCAGGGAGGATCATGACAAACGCTCAGATCGCCTATCCCATCGAATCGAACGGCTGGTCGCTGCCGGCCCGGCAGAGGTCGCAGGTTCGCATTCGACCCTCGCTGCTGGCTGCGCTTCTCGGCAACGCCGTACGGCTGTTCCACCTTGTGTTCTCGGAAAAAACAAACGGCGATCGCGTCGCTCGAGCAGCCGATGCGACTGCGCAGCACGAGCTCCTACAGCGCTTTCAGCACATGATCGTTCCGCATCTTGACGCCGCCTACAATTTTGCCCGGTTCCTCAGCCGCGACGCCGATGCCGCGCAGGACATTGTTCAGGAAGCGTTCCTTCGCGCCTACCGCAATTTCGAAACTTATCGTGGTGGCGACCCGCGCGCCTGGCTCTTTGCCATCGTCAGGAATTGCTGCCATGCCTGGCGTCAGCAGGATCGGCGCAAAGCGCGTTTCGAGCGGCATCTCGGCAACAACGGCGATGCCGATCTCGACGACGGCGAAGGGTACCAGGTCGCCTCGGAGGAGGATTCACCGGAGACGGCGACGATCCGGCGAAGCGAGCAGCAGCGCGTGCGCGCTGTTATCAGCCGACTTCCGGAGACAATGCGGGAAATCCTCGTCTTGCGCGAACTTGAGGATCTCTCCTATCGGCAGATCGCCGAAATCATCGACACGCCGATAGGCACCGTCATGTCGCGGCTTGCCAGGGCGCGGCGTGAATTCGGTGAAGCCTGGGATGCATGCAGCAAAAGCGAGACGGCGGGATGAGCGAAGCTCAACAGAAAGGCTGCCCCGAATGGCGCATCATGCTGCACGGCTTTGTCGATGGCGAACTCGATTCCGTCCAAGCGGCGCAATTCGAGGATCATCTTGCCACCTGTGCGAATTGCAGGACTGAGATGGAAGGGGTCCGTACGGTGAGGGAGATCATCGATCAGGATGACGTCAAGTGGCGACCACCGGAGGCGCTGCGTTCGCAAGTCTTGTCAATGCTGTCTTTCGAACAGCTGGCAACGGCATCCAGCCTGCCGCGCCAGGCGCCTGTCTGGCGCCGTGCCCTGGATTTCATAAGGCAATGGAGCTTCGTGCCTTCGCTTGCGGTTCTGGCAACAGGCGCCTTCCTTTTCGCCAACGCACCGTCGCAGACCCTGCTTTTGCAGAACCAGATCATGGCAAGCCATGTCAGGTCGATGATGGCCGACCATCTCACCGACGTGCTGACCTCCGATCAGCATACGGTAAAGCCCTGGTTCAACGGCAAGATCGATTTTTCCCCGCCGGTGAGCGATCTCTCCAAGGAAGGCTTTCCGCTGGTCGGCGGACGTGTCGACTATATCGGTGGTCGGGCCGTCGCGGCCCTGGTCTACCGGCGCCACGGTCACGTCATCAACCTGTTCATCTGGCCCGCGGCATCGGCAGCGCGGGCGACAGCAGTGCATGACGGCTACAACATGACGCAGTGGTCTGATGGCGGGCTCGTATTCTGGGCGATTTCCGATGTCGCACCGGGCGACCTGGCCGAGTTCGCGTCGCTTTTCAGAGCGGCGGCGAGAGCATGATGATCTAAAGCAGGCTCGCCCCGACGTTGATTGCAAGTGCCAGGATCGTCGTGTTGAACAGGAACGAGAGCACGGCATGCAGCAGCGTCAACTTGCGCATGCTGGTCGAGCTGACCGCGACATCCGCCGTCTGCGCTGCAACGCCGATCGTGAAGGAGTAGTAGAGGAAATCCCAATAGCCGGGCTCCGTGATCCCGTCGGGAAATTTGAGCCCACCCTCCTCGTCTGCCCCGCCATAGAAATAATGGGCATAGTGGATGGTGAAGAGCGTGTGCAGGAAGATCCAGGAGATCAGGATCGTCAGAATCGCCGCACCTGCCCGCGCCAGCGCGACATCGGGTGTTGCCTCCTTGATCGAATGAAGCTCGAGGCCGATGCCGGCGATGCTGGCAAGGGCGGCGCCGATCGAAAGAGCCAGCAGAACCGTATCGGAGAAATCGAGATCCGCGGAGCGTTTCCGAATACCCTCAACCGTCGCCCGCAGCATCTTGCGCCAGCTCAGCGCGACAAAAACGCCGGCGCTGACATTCCAGCCTAACAAGATATTGCCGGCGCTGACTTCGCGCGAGGTCAGAAGCAAAAAGACCACCAGTCCGCCAAGAACGGCGATGATGAAGCTCGCATGCTTGTAGGCAAATGCCGCAACCGAATTTGCCCATTCCCTCTCCGCCATATCGGTCTCCGACAGCATATGCCCTTGATAACAGCACGAAAAAGGCGCGCCTGCCAGCCGGCAGCCGCGCCTCCGATTGTTTGCGCTACCTTATCAAGCGGCAGCGAGCTGCAGTTCCTTCTGCACCATGGTGCGCAGCGTTCCCAGATCCTTGGCGAAGGCGCGAATGCCCTCGGCGAGTTTTTCCGTCGCCATCGCGTCCTCGTTCATCATCCAGCGGAAGGTCTTTTCGTCGACCGAGACCTTCGCATCCGGCTTGCGGCTCTCCGGCGAGAGCTTGCGCTCCAGCTTGCCCTCGTCCTTTGCGAGTTCGTCGAGCAGCGCCGGGCTGATGGTCAGGCGGTCGCAACCGGCAAGAGCTTCGATTTCGCCGGCGTTGCGGAAGGAGGCGCCCATGACGATCGTCTTGATGTCGTTCGTCTTGTAATAATTGTAGATGTCACGGACGGAGATGACGCCCGGATCTTCCTCAGCGGTGTAGTCGTTACCGGTCGACTTCTTGTACCAGTCGAGGATGCGGCCGACGAAGGGCGAGATCAGGAACACCTTGGCGTCGGCGCAGGCAATCGCCTGAGCCTTGCTGAAGAGAAGCGTCAGGTTGCAGTCGATGCCTTCCTTCTGCAGCACTTCCGCGGCGCGGATGCCTTCCCAGGTGGAAGCGAGCTTGATGAGAATGCGGTCCCGTTCGATGCCGCGATCCTTGTAGGCCGCGATGATCGCACGCGCCTTGGCAAGGGAAGCCTCGGTATCGAAGGAAAGATCGGCGTCGACCTCGGTCGAGACGCGACCCGGGACGAGCTTTACAAGGGCTGCGCCGACGGAGATGGCGAGGCGATCGGCGACAGCGGAGGAAACGGCTTCGGGATTGCCACCCTGCTTCTTGCCCCAGGCGACGGCTTCCTTGATGGCGTCGGCGAACATCGGCGTGCCGAGCGCCTTGAGCACGATGCTCGGGTTCGTCGTGCAATCCACCGGTTTCAGACGGGCGACGGCTTCGATGTCGCCGGTGTCGGCGACGACCGTGGTAATCTCGCGGAGTTGGTCAAGCTTGGATGTCATGGTCAATAATCCTTGTTGAATTTGGGATGCGGACCGGCGCGTTCCGCCCGGCAAAAAGGTGAGCTAGGGACCGATGCTTTGCATGCTGCAGGTAAAGATACGCGCATCCGTCACGGATGATTCATAAACGTGGAGGACAGTGGCCGTGTTCCCGCGAACGAACGGCTGCCCGAACGCAAGCGGCGCCGCCTGCGGCTCGAAGGCCGGTCGTGACTTTCGGCATGCCCGCACTATGTCCTCCTCGGACGGACAAGAACGACTTGTGTCGGGAGGACTATCGCCATCCCGCCACGGAAAAGTCAAGGACATTTGTGCATTTCAATTGACATAAGTGCCAGACTCGTCATTATCCCGGCAACAAGCGCGTCGTTGCGCTCCTTCATCCCTGTGAAGGATTGAGGGCGGGAATCGTGCGGGAGGAGATGTGGTCAAGCTCAAACGCGGCACGCATACGGCCTATACCGAGGCATCCTCGCTGCGGTTGAGGGCGGCGTGGCTCTATTATAACGAAGGCCTGACCCAGAAGGACGTTGCCGAACAGCTCGGCATTAGCCGCACCACCGTCATCCGCCTGCTCGACGAGGCGATGAAACGCAGCGAAGTGCAGATCTGGATCAACGATTCGATCGGCGACTGCGTCGAACTTTCGGTCAAGCTCGAGCGTGCTTACGGCCTCGACGAGGCGATCGTCGTGCCGGCGCCGACCACGTGCGACGTCGATTCGTTGGCAAAGAATGTCGGCCTGGCGCTGGGGCAGTTCCTCTCGGAAGCCATTCCGGACGATTACACGATCGGCGTCGGCTGGGGCCGCACCATGACGGCCTCGCTTGCAAGCTTCCGCCCGCCGCGACGTGACAATTGCAAGATCGTTTCGCTGCTTGGCGGCATCGTCGCTGTCCATCAGACGAACCCGATCGACTATACATGGCGGCTGGCAAACCAGCTCGGCGCCGAATGTTACATGTTCCTGGCGCCGCTACTCGTCGATTCCATCGAGACCAAACGCAATCTGATCGAAAAATGCGGGCTGGACACGATTTACCGTCTCGCCGAGAACCTCGATCTCGCGATCGTCAGCTGCGGCGATATCGGCCCGCATTCGACTTCGCTGTCGGAGGGCTGGATATCGAAGGCCGAGCTGCAGGAACTGGTCGATGCCGGCTGCGTCTGCGACACCATGTTCAACTTCCTCGACAAGGACGGCAATTCGGTCGATCACTCGATCAATCGGCGCGTCATGTCGGTCGATCTCGACATGTTGAAGGAGGCAAGGCACATCGTGCTTTCCTCCGGCGGCGCCCACCGCGCCATCGCTATCCGCGCCACGATCAAACGCATCGGCTGCAACACGCTGATCACGGATGAAAGCGCGGCACGGGCGTTGCTGGAACTGGCAGAACAGACTTGATCCAATCTCGCTGAACGGAACCACCGCCGCTCAGGCGTGGCCCGACTCCCAGCCGAGCATCGCCCGCTTGCGGGTCAGGCCCCAATGGTATCCCGTCAATGCTCCATTCTTGCCGAGCGCGCGATGGCAGGGCACGACGAAGGAGATCGGGTTGGCACCGACGGCGGCACCGACAGCACGCATCGCTGTGGGACGGCCGATATCCCTGGCGATATCGCTATAGGTCACCGCCTTGCCGAAGGGGATCTTCAAGAGGCTCTGCCAGACGCTGACCTGGAAATCCGTACCGATCAGAACGACGCGCAACGGCTGGTCCGACGTCCAACGACCCGGCTGGAAGATGCGCTCCGCATAGGGCACCGTCGCCTGCCGGTCCTCGATGTATTCCGCATGCGGCCAGCGGCAGCTCATGTCCTCGAGGCAGGCCTTCTCATCGCCGGCATCGCTGAAGGCAAGGCCTGCAAGGCCGCGATCCGTGACCATGACGAGCGCCGCTCCGAAGGGGCAGGTGTGAAACCCGTAGCGGATCGTCAATCCGCCGCCCTTGGCCTTCCATTCCCCCGGAGACATCGCCTCATGCGTCACGAACAGGTCGTGCAGGCGGCTCGGGCCGGAAAGACCGACCTCGATGGAGGTTTCGAGCAACGGCATCTCTTCCTTGCGCAGCAGCCGCTTTGCATGGTCAAGCGTGACGGCCTGCAGGAATGCCTTCGGCGAAAGGCCGGCCCAGCGGGTAAAGGTCTTCTGAAGCTGCGTCGGCGATTGGTTCAGCCGCGCCGCGATCGCTTCCAGCGAGGGCTGGTCGCGATATTCTTCGCTGATGAGTTCGATGACCTGGCGGACGGTATCGTAGTCCGGACCTTCAGGGGTGATATCTGTGTCGAGCTTCGCGATCATATTCATCGTTTTTCTCCTTTAGACAGGAGATAATCAAGGGCAGTCCGCCAAACCACCCGATTCTTGCGGAATGCGTCAGATACGCTGCTTGACCGTGGCAAGCGCTCCCTTGAAGGCCTTGGCGAAACTTTCGCGATCGTCAGGATTGAGAAAGGAGCCGATATCGGTGCGCCGGCCCTGGCCGAAAATATGCATGGAGAGAATGCCGATCTCCTGATGCCGGCGCACGAGGAAACGGGTCCAGAACGGATTGAAATGATGCTCCACCATCCGTCCCGACGGCGCAAACTTGCGCACAGAAACATCGGTACGCGACACGGTAACTTCTTCGCGCGCCCTTCCGGAGCGGTAGTTCAGCCAAAAGGCGCCGTAAAGCAGCGCGAAATCCAGCCCGAAGAAGAAGCCGATCGGCCAGGCACCGGTGGCGATAAAGAACATGCCATAGAGAAAGCAGATAGCGCCGGAGACGGCTAGCATCACCTTGAATCCCTTGCGTCCGAGCGAACGGTGGGGGAAAAGCTCGGCTGCGAAAACAGGCTGCTCGTTGAAGCTGTCGGCGTTGCTTTCCATCATGGCCGTTGAGTATAGATTCTCCATGGCGAATCCGAAACTCAAATCCGTTACCAGATCATCGCAAAACTCGAATGTGATCACCCGCCGTAAACCGGCGGCCGCGGTGAAGACCGCCTATTCCCTGTCCGAGCGCGAGGAGATTTTCCGTCGCTTTTCGATCCAGCGGCCCGAGCCGCGGGGTGAACTGGAGCATACCAACCCCTTCACCCTTGTCGTGGCGGTGGCGCTCTCCGCCCAGGCCACGGACGCCGGCGTCAACAAGGCGACACGGGCGCTCTTCAAGGCCGCCGATACGCCGCAGAAAATGCTCGATCTCGGCGAGGAGAAGGTCCGCGACTACATCAAGACGATCGGCCTCTATCGCAACAAGGCCAAGAACGTCATAGCCCTATCGCGGATGCTGGTCGATGAATTCGCAGGCAAGGTGCCCGAGACGCGCGAGGAGCTGGTGCGCCTGCCGGGCGTCGGCCGCAAGACCGCCAATGTCGTGCTCTCCATGGCCTTCGGCCAGGCGACCATGGCCGTCGACACCCATATCTTCCGCATCGCCAACCGCGTCGGACTCGCGCCGGGCAAAACGCCCGATGAGGTGGAAGAGCGACTGATGAAGGTCGTGCCGAAACATTACCTCTATCACGCCCATCACTGGCTGATCCTGCACGGCCGCTATACCTGCAAGGCGCGGCGTCCGGAATGCGAGCGCTGCGTCATCGCCGATATCTGCAAGTCGCCGGAAAAGAGCTGCGACATCCCGGCTCCGCTGGTCGAGCTACCGCCGCAGGTGATCGGCGAGGCCGTCGAGTAGGGCCAAAATCGCCTGCTCGTAATCCCGTCTCTCCCCGCCGCCTTCGATCGCAATCGCGGCGCGGTCGAAGGCCGCCGATAGCAGTGATGTCAGTGGGTCGAGCAGTGCTCCTGCCTCAGGCACAAGCGCCGCAAGCCCGGCACGCAGACTCGCTTCCGCATTCTCGGCATCCACTGCCGCGGCCGCCGGCGACCCGAGGACGGCGGGAGCTTCCATCAGCAGCAGCCGTGTTCGCCCAGGCTTTCGCATCGCGGTGAAATAGGCCGAAGCACCGGCCATCAGTGCAGCCCGCGGCCCCTCTTCCGGCGCTGAAGAGGCCTCGATCGCTCTGGCCACTTCCTGCGCCTCACACTCGATCACCGCCTGGAAAAGCGCCTTCTTGTCCTCGAAATGGTGGTAGAGAGCGCCCCGCGTCACTCCTGCCGCCGCGACGATCTCCGGTGTCGCCGTTTCGGCATAACCTTTATCGACGAAGATGCGCCGTCCAGCGTCGATCAGCGCCTGTCTTGTCTGTTCCGTTCTCTCGCGATTGCTGCGGCTCATAGAAGCCGTTTACATACAAACCGCATGTATGTTAATAGATAAAAACATACAATCTGTATGTAAATCTCAAGGGAGCGATAAATGAAATCGACCAGCTATTATCCTGTCATTATGACCGGCGACGTTGCGGGCACCGCCGCCTTTTACTGCACCCACTTCGGCTTCAAAGCGCTCTTCGAAAACGACTGGTATGTCCACCTGCAATCGAGCGAAGCGGAACACGTCGCGCTCGCCATCCTTGACGGCAGCCACGAGACCATTCCCCCCATTGCACGCGGCGAAGTCCGCGGCTTACTGCTCAATTTCGAAGTCGAGGATGTCGATCGTGTCTATAAGGTCTGCCGGAGCGCCGGCCTGCCGATTCTGAGAGAAATCCGCGATGAGGATTTCGGCCAACGGCATTTCATCACCGCCGACCCCAACGGCGTGCTGATCGACATCATCAAGCCGATCCCGCCAAGCGCCGAATTCGCGGCGATGTACGACGCTTCCGCTCTGCCCCACTGAAGCTCAGGCTCGAAAAGCCGGGTCCCTTGCCGAAATCAGCTTGTGCAGGTGCACCATCATGCCGGCTGCAAAGAGCGGCGTCAGAAGATTGACGATGGGAATTGCCAGGAAGAGCGCGATCACCAATCCGCCGAGAAAGACGGTCGGCGCATGTTTGGCGCGGAAGAGCCGCGCCTCCTGCGCCGGACGGAAGCGCATGGCGGCGAATTCGAAGAATTCCCGACCGAGCAGATAGCCGTTCACCAGAAAGAAGGCGATCAGATTGACGCCGGGTATGAACAAGAGGAGCAATGCCACGATATTGCCGAGGATCACCACGCCCAGGAATTTGATCGAACTTGCCATCGCCGGACCGAGCGGCAAGGCTGTGCCCGGAGCGTCCTTGGGATAGTCGCGCCTTTCGATGACATCGGCGACGTCGTCGAGGAACAGGCCGGCGATCAAAGCCGTCACCGGAGAAAGCAGCAGCGCCAGCACGAGAGCAAGGCCGACGCCGGCGAGGATCGCGAAAACCAGGGCCAACCATCCCGCCCAATCCGGCATATCGGGGAAGAAACTCGTCAGCCAGGGAAAGAGGAAGGCCATGAAGGCCCCGCGCAGCGCGAACCAGAGGCCGACAAGGACGAGAATCGTCAGGCCGAGCACCTTCCAGAAGACAGACCGTGTCTCCGGCGCGAACAGATTGGAAAGCGATAGTCGAGCGGCGTCAAGGATCATATCTTCGGCGTCTCCGGTTGCGCGAAAGATGTAGGAAAGGCCGACGCCAGCGGCAAGAGAGAATAAAATTGCGTGCTGTACTAGAAAACTTGTCGAAAATTAAATGCTAATATAATATTGTCAGATATCAGAATATGTATGGGCCTGAGAAGCAGATTCCGTAATAGTTGCAAAAACAACGGGTCGCAATAGCGCGTCCGCGGAGCGCCTCTGAGGGAAGACGGGGGGAGGCTGATGTGGAAGATTTTGTTCACAAACTCAGGCAATACGCAAAAACCGGCACACCGGCCGAGCGTCGTATCGCGAAATATTTCACCGAGCACCTGAACGACCTGCCGTTTGAGACAGCCGCGTCCGTCGCCGACAGGCTTGATCTCTCGCCGATGACCGTCGGACGTTTCCTGCGTGCGCTCGGCTATCAGGGATTGGACAGCGTCAAAGTAGAAATTCGCGAGACGGTGACGACGTCGCCGGCGCAATTGCAGAGCGCCATGACCGAGCTGCATCAGGACGCCGCTGACGGCAAACCGCTCGCCGTGCTTGTCGCCGAACAAATCCAGGCGCTCCATCATATCTACCATCTGACGGCGCAGCCGAACTGGACGGAAGCCGTCAGCTTGATCAGCACGGCCCGCGAAGTGTCGATCGCCACCCATGCTCGGCTTGCGAGTCTCGCCAATCATTTCTGTCAGCGGCTGACGCAGGCCCGCGACGGCGTGCGCCCGCTCGACGGCGCCGACAATCGTTTCGCCGAACTCTTCGCCAGGCCGGCGGTCGACGATGCGCTGCTCGTCATCATCGACTGTCGCCGCTTCGCCAAGGCACGCCTGCTTGCCCGGACCGCGCGGCGCTACGGCTACAAGGTCGTTCTTATTTCGCCGCAGCAGGCGGATTGGATGGCAGACCAGTCGAACGTCATGCTGCCGCTGCCGGCCGCACGCGCTCCCGATCTCGATAATCTTCCGCCGTTGATCGCCCTGCTCGATTGCCTATCGGAATCCGTCATCCTGCAAGTCGGAGAGGAGGCGGCGCTCCGCCGCCGCCGCATGCTGGAATTTGCGACCGTCCTCGGCGAGGCGGCAAACCACTGAACACCTATTGCATCGCTTCCAGTTCGGCCCGGTGCCGGTGCATGGCAAGCAGGCGGCGGTAGTCGCGGTCGTAGAGCGCCTGTTTGGTCTTGTCGGGAAGCCGCTCCTCGCCGCCCGGATACATCGCTTCGCCCGCCGCCGCCAAATCCTTGTGCAGGCCGCAGGCGACCGACGCCGCGATTGCCGTGCCGAGCAGCACCGCCTCGTTCATCTTCGGCACCACGACCTTGCAGCCGGTGGCGTCGCTATAGAGTTCCATGAGCACCGGATTTTTCACATGCCCGCCGGCGATGTGCAGCGTATCGGGCACGTAGCCATATTCCTTCATCTTCTCAAGGATGTGGCGGATGCCGAGGGCGATCGCCATTGCCGTGCGCCAATAGAGGGCGCAGAGATTGTCGAAGGAGGCATCAAGCGTCAGCCCGCTGATGACGCCGACGGCATGCGGATCGGCGAGCGGCGAGCGGTTGCCGTGAAAATCCGGCAGCACGAAGATGCGCGCACCGAAGTCATCCCCCTCCTCTGCCCGCAATTCGGCGATCCTCGCTACGATCTTCTGATGCAACGCGGCGGTCGGTTCGCCGCCGGCCGCATGCATGCGCACGATATGATCGAGCAGCGCGCCGGTCGCCGATTGCCCGGCCTCCACCAGCCAGCATTGGGGGAAGACCGCCTCATAATAGGGGCCCCACATGCCGTGGCTCGGCTTGCGTTCCTGCGAGAAGGCGACGATGCAGCTCGACGTGCCGGCGATCAGCGCCAACTGATGCTCGCGCTTCACAGGGTCGGCGGCATAACCGCCGAGTGAGCCGAGCGCGCCGGCATAGGCGTCGATCATGCCGGCTGAGACATGGCAGTCCGTGGTCAGCCCGAGCGCCTCGGCCGCTTCGGCTGTCAGCCGGCCGACGCTCTCTCCGACAGGCGCGGTCTCTTCAGGCAGCTGGCCGCGTGTCTGAAGATCCTCTAGGCCGATCCGCTCCAGGAAATCCTGCTGCCAGCCTCTCTCGAGATGAGCGAGATAGTTCCACTTCGCCGTCAGCGTGCAGCGCGAGCGGGCAAGCGATCCGGTCGATTTCCACGTCATGAAATCGGCGAGGTCAAAGAAGTAGCCGGCTTTTTCCCATGTGGCGGGCAGCTTCTTCTTCAGCCACATGAGCTTCGGCATTTCCATCTCAGGCGACATCACGTAGCCGGAATGTTCGAGCACCCTGTGCTCCGTCGCTGTGCAGAAATCGGCTTCCTTCAGCGCCCTGTGGTCGAGCCAGACGATCGTGTCGAAACGTCTCTCGCCGCCGGTGGAAACGCTGATCTGGCGCCCATCGACGTCGCGCACCACGAGCGAACATGTGGCGTCGAAACCGATCGCTCCGACTGAGCCGGCAGCGATTCCCGATTGCTCCATCGCACTGCGCACCGCCACACAGGCGGCCGACCAAATGTCCTCGGAATCATGTTCGGCATGATTTTCGCGCGGCCGGTTCATGACGATCGGATGTTCGGCCTTGGCAAGCAGCCGGCCGCTTGCATTAAAGACGCCGGCGCGCGCGCTGCCCGTGCCGATATCCACCGCAACCACATGATCACGCATCAAGATTTGGTCCCGTCCAGCTTGTGTTTGCGGACAAGGTGTATCAAATCCGGCATGGCGTCAAACACCACCGCAGGCGAAAGACGATCGAGTTCGGCGCGGTATCCGGCGAAGTTGGCGTGCGATCCGCCGGTGAAGGCAAAGACCGTCATGCCCGCCGCCTTGGCGGCCGCGATGCCGGCCGGGCTGTCCTCGATAACGAGGCAGGATGCGGGTTCCACATGCATCTGCCGGGCCGCATGCAGGAAGAGATCGGGCGCCGGCTTGCCGCGCTTGACCATCGTCGCGCTGAAGATATCAGGCAGTTTGTCAAGCAGACCGGTGACGGAAAGCGACAGCCGAATCCGCTCCATCTGACTTGAAGAGGCGACGCAGCAGGGAATGCCGAGCTCGTCGATCGTCGCCGCGATCCCGTCGATCGGCTTCAATTCGGTGCGGAAACGGGCGTAGAGATCGGTGCGGATGCGCTCGAGGAATTCCTCCCCGGCGTGGACGTTGAATTCAGTTTCCAGCGTGTCGATGACCGTCGCAAGGCTACGTCCGAGAAAACGCTCATAGGCCTGGTCCTCTGTGATCGAGACCCCGAAATCGCTCATTGCGCCGACGAGCACACTGATCGAGATCGGCTCGCTGTCGACGAGCACGCCGTCGCAATCGAAGATGACCAGCCCTGGTTCAGCATCAGCCATGAAAAACCCAACCTGAGTTCAATTCGGACGCATGACCGCCCCGCTTCGTCCGAAAAGCCGGATGGATGGCGGCAGCGATGCCGCCATCCGGATTTCCTACACCGCGAGCTTGCCGTCGAGATAGAGCTGCAGCGTCTCCCGCGTGCCCTTTTCCCACAGGCTTTTGAGCGCATGGGCAAAACGCTTGCGGAAAAGCTCGGATTTCGCCACTTCGCCGAAAATATCGTCGAAGACGAGGAAAGCCGAAGGATCGTCCTTTGCTTTCAGGGCTGCCACATGCAGTCGCTCGGCGCTGGCATCATTGAAGACGATATCCTTGCCGCTGTCGGTCTTGCCGGCGAAATAACGGCACCAGAGCGCCGACACCAGCGCCAGGCCGACAACGTCCCTGCCCTGGCGCAGATTGTCGAGCGTCGACGGCAGGATGAATTTCGGCTGGCGGTTCGAGCCGTCCTGGGCGAGCCGCGGAATGGTGTCGGCGATCTTCGGATTGAGCAGGCGATGCTCGATCAGGGCGAAATAATCCGTCAGCGCCGTGTTCGGCACTGGCGGCACGATCGGGATGATCTCGTCCTTCTCGAGCTTGGCGAGGAAGGCGCGGATCAGCGGCTCCTCCATGGAGTCATGAACGAAGTGAATATCCATCAGCGCCGCAGGATAGGCGATTGCCGCATGCCCGCCGTTCAGGATGCGGATCTTCATGTGCTCGTAGGGCGTGACATCGGGAACAAAGGTTACGCCGACCATTTCCAGCGCCGGCCGGCCGGCCGTGAACTTGTCTTCGAGCACCCATTGCTTGAATTCTTCGCAATAGACCGGCCAGTTGTCCTCGATCTGGAAATGGTCCTTGAGGAAATCGATCTCCCGCTGGCCGGTCGCAGGCGTGATACGGTCGACCATCGCGTTCGGGAAGGCGACATTGGCCCGGATCCAATCGGCAAGCGCGGGATCGGAAAGAGCCGCCGTGCCGATTACCGCATTGGCGGTGACGATGCCGTTATGGGGAATGTTGTCGCAGGACATCACGGTGAAGGGTCCGATGCCTTTGTCCTTGCGTGCCTTCAGGCCAGCGACAACAAGGCCGAAGACCGTCTTCGGCGCGCCGGGATTTTGGCCATCGGCGGCGATATCAGGATGGGCCGGATTGAACGTGCCTGATGCATCGATGAAATAGCCGCCCTCGGTGATCGTCATCGAGACGATGCGGATGTCGGGATCGGCAAGCCTGGCAATGATCGCGGCGGCATCGCCGACCGGAAGGATATCGATCATCGGCGCGGTGACACGCGCCGCCGTCTTGTTGTTGTCCTGCTCGACCACTGTCGTCAGGAAATCCTGGGCCGCGAGCTTTTCGCGCATGGCGGCATCAGACGGCAGCACGCCGGCGCCGACGATCGCCCAGTCGTGATCGGCGCCCTGGTTGAAGAGATCGTCGAGATAGACCGCCTGATGGGCGCGGTGGAAATTGCCGACGCCGAAGTGCACGATACCGGCTTTCAGCGAGGCCCTGTCATAGCTGGGGATGGCGGCAGTGCGCGCCGCGTCGGAAAGCGTTGCCAGCGATAGTTTGCACGTCATGATTCAGTCCTCTTGAAGGTCTTGCCGAGACGGCCGGGCGGCATCGTCCGGCTCGCATGCCTGCCCCCAGCCCGGCAGCTCGCCTCAGATCGCGAGACCGCCCTCGTTGAATTTGTGAATGCGCGAGCGATCCGGCGTCAGATAGACTATATCGCCCGCCTTGGCGGCGAAATCGCCGCTGCCGCGCGCTGTCACCATGCCGATCCCTTCGACATCGATATGCAGGAAGGTGTCGGAGCCGAGATGCTCGGCGACGACGACCTTACCCTTCCAGTCGCCGCTCTCCATCGACAGCAGCACATGTTCGGGACGGATGCCGATCGTATGCGCCCCAAGCTGGGCCGCGTCCTGGCCCTTGATGAAATTCATCTTCGGCGAACCGATGAAGCCGGCGACGAAAAGATTGCGCGGGCGGCTGTAGAGTTCGAGTGGCGAGCCGACCTGCTCGATATTGCCCCTGTTCAGCACCACGATCTTGTCGGCCATGGTCATGGCCTCGACCTGGTCGTGGGTGACGTAGATCATCGTCGTCTTCAGCTGCTGATGCAGTTCGCTGATTTCGAGGCGCATGTTGACGCGCAGTGCTGCATCGAGGTTCGACAGCGGCTCATCGAAGAGAAAGGCCGATGGCTGGCGCACGATAGCGCGGCCGATCGCGACGCGCTGGCGCTGCCCGCCGGAGAGCTGGCGCGGCTTGCGCTCCAGATAGTCGGTGAGGTTCAGCACCCGCGCGGCGTCGGCCACCTTGCGGTCGATTTCCGCTTTGTCCATGCCCGCCATCTTCAGCGGGAAGGCGATATTGTTGCGCACGCTCATATGCGGATAGAGCGCGTAGGACTGGAACACCATGGCAAGGCCGCGTTCCGAGGGCGCCTTTTCGGTGGCGTCCCTGCCGTCGATGACGATCTTGCCGGCGGAGACGTCTTCGAGGCCGGCGATCAGCCGCAGCAGAGTGGACTTGCCGCAGCCCGACGGGCCGACGAAGACGACGAATTCGCCGTCATTGATATCGAGATCGATCGAAGGGATGACCTTGGCTTCGCCGAAGACCTTGGAAACCTTCTGGAGGGTAATGCTGCCCATGTTTCTCTCCCTTTTCTTATTTCACTGCGCCGAAGGTCAGGCCGCGGACAAGTTGTTTCTGGCTGAACCAGCCGAGGATCAGGATCGGCGCGATCGCCATGGTCGAAGCCGCCGACAGCTTGGCGTAGAACAGACCCTCGGGGCTGGAATAGGAAGCGATGAAGGCCGTCAGCGGCGCCGCCTTCGAAGCGGTGAGGTTGAGCGTCCAGAAGGCCTCGTTCCAGGCAAGGATGATGTTCAGAAGCAGCGTCGAGGCAATGCCCGGCACCGCCATCGGCGTCAGCACGTAGACGATCTCCTTCATTAGCGACGCCCCGTCCATGCGAGCGGCTTCGAGGATCTCGCCGGGGATTTCCTTGAAGTAGGTGTAGAGCATCCAGACGATGATCGGCAGGTTGATCAGCGTCAGCACGATCACCAGACCGATGCGCGTATCGAGCAGGCCCGAATTGCGGAACAGCAGATAGATCGGGATCAGGGCGCCCACAGGCGGCATCATCTTGGTCGACAGCATCCACATCAGCACGTCCTTGGTCCGCTTGGTCGGCGAAAATGCCATCGCCCAGGCGGCCGGAATGGCGATGATCAGGCCGATCAGCGTCGAGCCGAAGGAAATGATCACCGAGTTCATGAAGTGGCTGAGGTAGTTCGATCGGCTCTGCACCTCCGCATAGTTCTCCGTCGTCCAGTGGAAGAACAGGAACTGCGGCGGCGAGGCGATGGCGTCGGCTTCCGACTTGAAGCTGGTCAGGAACGTCCAGAGGATCGGGAAGAAGATCAGGATGCCGAGCGCCCAGGCGACCGCTGTCACGATGACCTTGTGCCGGGTTGTGACTTTTCTGGCCATCTCAAGCCTCCAGATTCTTGCCGACGAGGCGGACGAGGAAGATCGCGACGATATTGGCAAGCACGACTGCGACGATGCCGCCCGCCGAAGCGCCGCCGATATCGAATTGCAGGAGCGCCTGCGCATAGACGAGATAGGTGAGGTTGGTGCTGTCGGTGCCTGGGCCGCCATTGGTGGTGACGAGGATTTCGGCAAAGACCGAAAGCAGGAAGATCGTCTGGATCAGGATCACCACGGTGATGGCGCGTGCCATGTGCGGCAGGATGATGTAGATGAACTTCGAAATCGCCCCGGCGCCGTCCATTTCAGCCGCCTCCTTCTGCTCCTCGTCGAGAGACTGCAGCGCGGTCAGCATGATGAGGGTGGCGAAGGGCAGCCACTGCCAGGCGACGATGAGAATGACGGAAAACAGCGGCGCATTCGCCAGGAAGTCGATCGGCTGCAGGCCGAGCGCCTTGGCAAGATGCGCGAAGAGCCCGTTGACCGGGTTCATGAACATGTTCTTCCACACGAGCGCTGCCACCGTCGGCATGACGAAGAACGGCGCGATCACCAGGATGCGCACGATCCCCTGCCCGTACATCGGCTGGTCGAGCAGGAGCGCGAAGGCGATGCCGCCGATGACGGTGATCAGGAGTACGCCGGCGACCAGCACGAGCGTATTGATCAGCGCTGCGATGAAGGCCGGATCGGACAGGAAATATTCGTAGTTCAGGAAGCCGACAAAGCTTTCCATGCCGGGGCTGAGCAGATTGTAGTTCAGCGTCGAGAAGTAGATGGTCATCGCGAGCGGGACGATCATCCATGCAAAAAGGAGCAGCACGGAGGGCGCGATCATCAGGCGCGCTGCGGAGCGGGTGTGTAAGGTTGCCATGGCAATCACCGATCTGGTCTGAAGCGGGGGCCGGTCGCGGGACGGTTTTTCTGAAAAAAGAGGCCGCCGATGCAGTTCGGGCAGTCGGCGGCCCAGAGGGGCGGATTGTCAAGTATCCGCCTCTTGCTCAGGAGGTTTTATTTAATGTAGCCGGCTTTGGTCATTTCGCGGGTTACCAGCTGCTGTGCGCTCTTCAACGCCTGATCGACCGACATCTGGCCGGCAAGGGCTGCCGAGAACTGCTGGCCCACCGCCGTGCCAATGCCCTGGAATTCCGGGATCGCCACGAACTGGACGCCGACATAGGGGACCGGTTTGACGGTCGGCTTGGTCGGGTCGGCCGAGTTGATCGAGTCCAGCGTCATCTTGGCGAAGGCAGCGGCCTTCTGGTAGTCGGCATTCGCGTAGAGCGAGGTGCGGGTACCGGGAGGGGCGTTCAGCCACCCTTCCTTCTCGGCGACGAGATTGGTGTATTCCTTGCTCGTTGCCCAGGCGACGAACTTCTCGGCGGCTTCGACCTTCTGCGAACCTGCCGGGATAGCGAGGTTCCAGGCCCAGAGCCAGTTGCCGCGCTTGCCGAGGCCCTTGTCCGGGGCCAGCGCGAAGCCGACCTTGTCGGCGACCTGCGACTGCTTCGGGTCGGAGACGAAGGACGCGGCCACCGTTGCGTCGATCCACATGCCGCACTTGCCGGTCTGGAAGAGCGCCAGGTTCTCGTTGAAACCGTTGGAAGAAGCGCCGGGAGGACCGGCTTCCTTCATCAGGTTGACGTAGAAGTTCAGCGTGTCCTTCCACTCGGGCTGATCGAACTGCGGCTTCCACTTTTCATCGAACCAGCGCGCGCCGAAGGAGTTCGACATAGCCGTCAGGAAGGCCATGTTTTCGCCCCAGCCGGCCTTGCCGCGCAGGCAGATGCCGTAGATTTCCTTGTCCTTGTTGGTGATCTTCTTCGCAGCGTCGGCGATGAAGTCCCAGGTCGGCGCGTCGGGCATCTTCAGGCCGGCGGCGTCGAACAGGTCCTTGCGGTACATGACCATGGAGCTTTCGCCGTAGAACGGCGCTGCATAGAGTTTGCCGTCCTGGCTGATGCCGCTGCGGATGGCCGGCAGCAAGTCATTCACGTCATAGGCGTCGCCGAGATTGTCGAGCGGCAGCAGCCAGCCCTGCTTTGCCCAGATCGGAACTTCATAGGTGCCGATCGTCAAAACGTCATACTGGCCGCCTTTGGTCGCGATGTCGGTCGTGACCTTCTGGCGCAGCACGTTTTCTTCGAGGGTTACCCATTCAAGGTCGATGCCGGGATTCTTCGCCTTGAAGTCATCCGTCAGCTTCTGCATCCGGATCATGTCGCCGTTGTTCACGGTCGCGATTGTCAGCGTCTCGGCCGAAGCCATGCCGGCAAACGCCAATGCTGAGCAGGCGCCCAGCAGTAAAGTTCTCAATGTCATATCTTCCTCCCAGAAGATGAGATGTGAGCATTCGCTTTGCTCATGAGCAATTACTCATCAAACAGCAAAGAAAGTCAATCGGCAATCGTTGCTGCGATGCCGAAGGAGACACTTACGTTATTGATTTAGAAGGAAAAATTTTTGCTCAGCTCTTGAGCAAAAACTCAGCGGTGTCTTCATCGGTAATCAGCGAATTGATCTGGTGGCCAACAACGGCCGCCCTGATCGCCTTGTATTTCCGCTTGCCCTTGGCCAGCCCGATGACCGTCGACGACTCGCGCGAGGGGATCGGCGCGGACGCGACACGCTCATTGATCGGGTTGTCGATCAGCTTGCCGTCGGCATCGAAGATCCAGCCGCAGATCTCGCCCGCGGCCCCTCCGCGCATGAGTTCCATCATCTCGTCCTTCTCGAGAAAACCGTCGACGCAAAGCGGGCCGTCGATGCCGAGTTCGCCGATGCCGACGAAGGTGACGTCGGCCTGCGCGCTCATGTCGAGCGTGGAGCGCACGAGTTGCTGGCCGTGCAGCAATTCCCGTTCCTCGGCCGAAGTGACGAGCACCGGCAGCGGCATCGGGTAGTGCCGCGCCTTCACCGCATCCGCCATGCTGAAGATGACGTTGTAATAGGCCGCCGATCCGTCCGGCGCGATGTTGCCGGTGAGCGAAACGATGCGATGGTTGGGACATTCGATGGCCGGAAGCTGGTCGACGGCCGCCTTCAGCGTCCGGCCGGTTCCGACCGCAAGCACGATCGGCTCCGGCCGCTTCAGCCAGCGCTCGATTTCGGCCGCCGCCGCTTCGGCAATGCCGACCGTCGTGGATGAGGAACCAGGATCGCTTGGCACCACCTCTACTTGTTTCAACCCGAATTTCCGCCGCAGCTGACTGGCAAGCTCGAGGCACGCTGCGATCGGATGGTCGAGCCGCACCTTGATGAGGCGTTCGGCAACCGCCAGCGATACCAGCCGCTGTGCCGATTGCCGCGAGATGCCCATCGAGGCGGCGATTTCGTCCTGCGTGCGCCCAGCGACATAGTAAAGCCAGCCGGCACGCGCCGCATCGTCGAGCCGTCCAGGGGTCTCGGTTCTTTTTGCCATTGAATGCCTACCGCGCAAAGTAAGCCGGCCTTGCCGGCGCTGAACAACAATTCGAGTCTTTATCGTGCCAGATCAAAACAAAATTCCTGAAAATGTCGAGCCTGTTGAGCAAGACCCGCCGAATAACCGGGCTCGCTCAGACAAACCACTGCATGACGAGATAGATCCCGGCCTTCACGAGACCGTAAATCACGCCGCCGGCGACGACGAGCGACACGGTCGTCATGATAAAGCCGATGAGCGCGAAGAGCCCGTCACGGCCCATGATGCCGAAAGCGAAGATCGAGATCGTGATCGCCGGCAGGATGTTGCCGAGCGGGACCGGCAGCACCAGCACGATCGACAGGAGCAGGCATGAAAGACCGGCGAGATATTCCGCCGGCGGTTCGGCGAAAATCGCAAGCCGCGGCTGCAGCATGCGCTCCGCCCAGGCGAGCCAGCGATGGATGCGCACGACGATGGTCTCGAAGTCCTCCCGACGTATCGAACGGGCAGCAATCGCCTGCGGCAGCCAGGGTTTCAACCCGAAGGTCAGCTGTACCGCCAGGAAGACCAGCGGCGCGCCGAGCAGGGCGGAGGTGCCGGGCGGGGTGGGAAAGGCGTTCGGCAGCGCGAAGATCAGCATCAGCGCGCTGATCGCCCTGTCGCCCATCGTCTGGAACAGGTCGCCGATCGAAATCCGCTCCCGGCTCTGGTCGGCGGCCAGCTGTCGCAAGACGGATGAGAGGCGACGGCCTTTGGGACGTGGTCTTCTTCGTCTCTGGGACTCAGCGTTTTCGATGGTCATGATACCAATGGGTGATAGAAGTGCAGGCTTGGAGTTTTGGCCGCGCAATATGCCATTTGAATGACTTGGGTGGTTGGAAATTGCGGCGGCAGCGCGGCCGAGGTGATCGGAGCCTCAATCATGCCTGGCCTTCGACACGATGTGGCGCCCATCTTTGCCGACGAATGAAGACTTGTAATTCCCTGCCAACAGTGCGAGCAGACGCACTGCAAGACCAGAGAAACGGCAGATTGGCAATGATCATTTCATTCGATATCGGCGGCTCCGCCATCAAAGGCGGCATCGCTCGCTCCGAGACAGACATCGTCGCTCTCGGCCGCCACCCGACGCCAAAGGATGATTTTGCCGCTTTCGTCGGAGCCTTGCGCGGCATCATAGCCGAGACCGGCGAACAGCCGAGTCGCATCGCCCTCTCTATCGCCGGCGTCGTCGATCCCGATACGCAGCGGCTGACCTGCGCCAATATTCCGTGCATCCACGGCCGCACGCTCGCGGCCGACCTCGAAGTGGAACTCGGTCTGCCGGTGCTGATCGCCAACGACGCGGACTGTTTCGCCATGGCCGAAGCCGGCCTCGGCGCCGGCCGCGGCCATCGCATCGTCTTCGGCGCCATTCTCGGCACCGGTGTCGGCGGCGGCCTGGTCGCCGACGGCCGTCTCGTCAACGAGGCCGGCGGCTTTGCCGGCGAATGGGGTCACGGCCCGATCATTGCGTCCGCGGCCGGCAATCCGCCCGTCGCCATTCCCGCCTACGCCTGCGGCTGCGGCCAGAAGGGCTGCGTCGACACCGTCGGCGGCGCCCGCGGTCTGGAGCGCCTGCACAAGACGCTGCACGACCTCGACCTTTCCAGCGAAGAGATCATCGCAGAGTGGCGGCTGGGAGATGAAAAGGCGACCCGGACCATCGATGTCTATGTCGATCTCGTCGCCTCGCCCCTGGCGCTGACGGTCAACATCACAGGCGCAACGATCGTTCCGGTCGGCGGCGGGCTTTCCAATGTCGAGCCGCTGCTTGCCGAGCTCGATCAAGCAGTTCGCGCCCGCATCCTGCGCAAGTTTGACCGCCCGCTGGTGGTGCCTAGCGAATGCCGCATAGATGCAGGCCTGGATGCCGCGCATCTTCTCCTGCAGCGCCTCCGGCAGTTCGCCCTCGGCCTCGTAGGCATAGGTTTGCTCCGGCGAAGCGTAGCCCGCCCATGCCGCGCCGGGCTCGGCCCAGGCTTCGGCCTGCGCCATGTCGAGATAATAGGCCTGGCCGGGCGTCATCACCACGTCGTAGCCTACTTGCGCCAGCTCGATGCCGACGGCAGGCTTTTCCCACGCCATCAGCAAAGTGCCGTCTCGATCGACGCCGCCGCCATGCGAGACCTCGTTCCACCCGGCAAGCTTCTTGCCGCGTTCCGCAAGCATGGCCTTGATCCGCTTCAGGAAATAGGATTGCAGCTCAGCGGTGCCGGCAAGTTTCTCCCGCTCCATCAGCGCCTTGCAAAGCGGCGAGGCAAGCCAGGAGCCACGCGCCACTTCGTCACCGCCGATATGGAGATATTCGCCGGGAAACAGCGTGACCATCTCGTCGAACACCTTGCCGAGGAATTCATAGGTGAATTCGACCGCCGGGTTGAGGGCGTTGTTGGGATAACCCTGCACCGAGCGGTAACTGTCCGGCGCCTCTTGCCCGTCGACGAGCTCGGGCAGCGAGAGCAGTGTTGCGGTGCTGTGGCCGGGAATGTCGATCTCCGGCACCACCTCGACATGCAGCGAGGCCGCATGCGCAACGATCCGCCTGACGTCGTCCTGCGTGTAATAGCCGGAGCGCGGTTCCGCCCCGTCACCGAGCTGCGGCACGAGCACTTCATCCGGCCCACGCCGGGCGCCGATCTCCGTCAGCGCGGGATAGGCCCTGATCTCCAGCCGCCAGGCCTCGTCGTCGGTCAGATGCCAGTGAAAAATGTTAAGCTTGTTCCAGGCGAGAATATCGATCAGACGCATGATATCAGCGACCGGATAGAATTGCCTGGACACATCGAGATGGCAGCCGCGCCAGTCATAGCGTGGCTGGTCGGCGACCGTGCCGAAATTCGGGAATTTGAAAATCTCCCGCTCCGTATGGGCCCCATGCAGCAGCTGCGCCAGACTGATCAGCCCATATTGCCGGCCCGCCGCATCCGCGCTCGAAAGCACGATCTCATGCGCGGTAAAGCGCAATTCGTAGGCAAACTCAGCGATCGACGATTCGGTGACGAAACGAATGGCCCGACCGCCCTTTACGGCACTGAGCGAAAACGGCACGTTGTCGGCCGGATAGAGCCGTTGATAAAGCTCGAGAACCAGGGAAAGCGCCTTGATCGCGTCGGGCTTGGTCTTCGCGGCCGGATAGAGAATATCCGGCAGGTCTCCGGCTTTCAGCCCGAGCGACAGCGGCCAGGGCAGCAGCGAATAGGGTTGCTCGATCCGCCCCGGTGGCAGAAGCGGCGGCGCCACCCCGCCATCCCGGCCTTCGATCACCAGATCGCCGAAGGCGACAGGAACATGGCGACCATCGCCAAGTGTCAGATAGGCCGATTTGACGCCCGCCGTGGCATGTTTCGGCTCTCTGGTCAGTCCCTCGACGGTAAAGCGCCAGTGACCGCCCGGCGGCACGATCAGCCCATCATGCGGCAGGAATTCGTGGAAATGCGCGACCCGCCGCTTCAGGCTGCCGCCATTGCAGGCATGTTCGTCGGCTACCCGCGTCTCCGAAGTATAGGCGAGCGAGAAGCCGGACAGCGGCTCGGCCGAAAGGTTGAAGAGCGTGAAGGTCAAGCGTCCGAAGCCGCCTTCGACAGGGTGCCAGCTTGTTTCCAGACGATACTCGGCCATGGTCGCGCCCTCCCGGTCACCGGAGCAATTCCAGGAAAAGTGCGAAGCGGCTTTCCGTCTGGAATTGCGTAAAAACAAAAATTCAGAGCGGATCTTCGTTTCCATGAAGCGAAACTGCTCTAAACGGCCGGGATCGTGGCTTGTCTCCCGGCACGCTCTCACAGCTTAGCTTTTCCGAGACGGCAATGGAATCGGGGCGAGGCAGGGAAACGGCTTGCGACGAGAATCCGTAGCGGCACGCTTTGACGGCAGCGCCCTGCAGGGAAAACGGCGCGGCTTTCGCCGCGCCGTCCTCACTCAGCTGCCAACGCCGGCGGATATCTGTCATCCGCCTCTTCCTGGGTGGCGTCGGCATCCCGGCCTGGCTCGTCCTTCGTCTTCGGCTCCCGGCCGAAGAAAAGGGCGTAACCGGCGGGCAGAACCAGAATGGTAAGCACTGTCGCGACGAGGATGCCGCCCATCATCGCGTAGGCGAGCGGCCCCCAGAAGACACCGCGCGAGATCGGGATCAGCGCCAGCACGGCGGTCAGCGCCGTCAGCATGATCGGCCGGAAACGCCGCACGGCCGCGCCGACGATCGCCTCCTGCCGGTGCATGCCGGCCTTGATATCCTGGTCGATCTGGTCGACCAGGATGATCGAGTTGCGCATGATGATGCCAAGCAGCGCGATGACGCCGAGGATCGCCACGAAGCCGAAAGGTGCGCCGCTGATCAGCAATGCGGCCGCAGCCCCGATGATTCCGAGTGGTCCGGTCGCGAGCACCAGCATCGCCTTGCCGAAATGCTGGAGCTGCACCATCAGCAGCACGACGATGACGGCGAGCATGATCGGCGCTTTGGCGGCGATCGACATCTGGCTTTCCGCCGCATCCTCGGCGCCGCCCTGGATTTCGACCTTGTAGCCGGCCGGAAGGCTGTCGCGCAGGTCCTTCATGTCGGCATACATCTTCATGACGACGTCGTTCGGCTGCACGCCGTCGGGCAGCGTCGCGCGCACGGTGATCGTCGGCAGCCGGTTGCGCCGCCATTCAATGCCCTGCTCCATGACAGGCACGACCTTGGCGACTTGCGAGACCGGCACGAAGCCACCGAAATCCGTCGGGACGTAGACGGAGTTGACCGCGGAGAGCAGCGAGCGGCTGGCCTCCGGCTCACGGGCGACGATCGAGACCGTCTCTTCTCCGTCGCGGAAATCGTCGAGCGGCGCGCCGGACATGGCGGTCTGCAGCATCTGGCGCACGCGCTGCGAGGTGACGCCGAGCGCCCGGGCACGATCCTGGTCGATCACCAGCTTCATCGCCGGCACCTGTTCCAGCCAATCGTCATGGATGGCGCCGAGCATCGGGTTAGCCTCGAAGCGTGCCTTCACCTGATCGGCGATTTCACGCACTTCCTGGCGGTCAGGCCCCATGACGCGCATCTGCACCGGCCAGCCTGTGGGCGGGCCGAGGAACAGGCGGTCGACCTTGCCGCGGATCGAGGGGAAGTCCTCCGCAAGGATCGTGCGCAGCTTGACGATCAGCCGTTCGCGCGCTGGTTCGTCCTTGGCCATGACGAGAAGCTGGGCGAAGTTCGGATTGCGCAGCTGCTGGTCGAGCGGCAGGAAGAAACGCGGAGCGCCTTCGCCGATATAGGTGGCGATGAACCGCTTGTCGGGATCGTCCATCATCTTCGCTTCGAGCGCCTTCGCCTGCACCTCGACTTCTTTGATGCTGGTGCCTTCGGGCAGCCAGAGATCGACGAGGATTTCCGGCCGCGAGGATTGCGGGAAGAAATTCTGCGGAATGAACTGGAACGCCCAGAGGCTGGTGACGAACGTGCCGAGCGTCAAGAGCAGCACGATGACCCGATGGCGAACCGCCCAGGCGACCGTGCCGCGCAGCCGCCGGTAGAAGCTCGTGTCGAAAGCGTCGCGATGCTCGCCGGCGTGATGACGCTGCTTGAGGATCATGTAGCCGAGCCATGGCGTGAAATAGACCGCGACGAACCACGAGGTGACCAGCGCGATGCCGACGACATAAAACAGCGAACGGACGTATTCGCCGGCCGTCGATGCGGCGAAACCAACGGGAATGAAGCCGGCCGTGGTGATCAACGTACCCGTCAGCATCGGGAAGGCGGTCGACGAATAGGCAAAACTTGCCGCGTCGATCTTGACGAGCCCTTCCTCGAGTTTTCGCTCCATCATTTCGACGACGATCATCGCGTCGTCGACGAGCAGGCCGAGCGCGATGATGAGCGCGCCGAGCGAGATGCGCTGCAGGTCGATGCCGAGTTCGTACATCAGCGCGAAGGTGGCGGCGAGCACCAGCGGAATGGCGATGGCGATGACGAGGCCCGAGCGCCAGCCGATCGACAGGAACGAGACGACAAGCACGATGATAAGTGCCTCGCCGAGCGCATGCATGAACTCGCTGATCGCGTCCGTCACCACGTCGGGCTGGTTGGCGATCTGATCGACCGCGACACCGTAGGGCAGCGCCTCCTCGAAGCGCTGATAGGTCGCCTCCACATCCTTGCCGACATCGGTGACGTTGAAGCCCTTGGCCATGACGACGCCGACCTGAACGCTTTCGTGGCCGTTGAAACGGTACTTGCGCTGATAGGGGTCTTCAAGCCCGGAACTGACGGTGGCGATATCGCCAAGTCGCGTCACCTGGCCGCCGGCGCGAAGGCGCAGCTCGCGGATATCGGCCGCCTTCTTGACATCGCCTTCGACCGAAATGCGCACCGAGCGCAGGCCGGTATCGACGGAGCCTGCCGGATCGACATTGTTCTGGCCCTTGATGGCGTTCTGCAGATCTGGGATGGTCAGGCCGCGCTCGGCGAGGGACTTGGAGGAGACGTCGATATAGATCTTCTCCGGCTGGTCGCCGATGATGACGGCCTTCTCGACTCCCGGCGTCGTCAACAGCATGTCGCGCGCCTGGATCGCGAACTTCTTCAGTTCCGGATAGGAATAGCCGTCGCCGCTGATCGAATGCAGCGTGATGAAGGTATCGCCGAACTCGTCGTTGAAATAGGGGCCGAGCAGGCTCTGCGGCAGTTCGTTGGAAATGTCGCCGACCTTCTTGCGCACCTGGTAGAAGGCATCCGCCACATCCTTCGAATTGGTGTCGCCCTTGACCTGCAGCATAATGATCGTGCTGCCCGCCCGCGTATAGGACTTCACCCAGTCGAGATGCGGCGTTTCCTGCAGTTTGCGCTCGATCTTGTTGACGACCTGATCTTCCATTTCCTGAATGGAAGCGCCCGGCCAGATCGCCTGGACGACCATGACGCGGAATGTGAATTCGGGATCTTCGCGCTGGCCCATGCGCATCAGGCCGAGCACGCCGGTGATGATGATCAGCCCGAAGAGGAAACGGGCAATGCTCGGATGCCCGATCGCCCAGCGCGACAGATTGAAGGGCCGCTTTTCCGTGGTGGCGTCCATGGTCCTGTTTCCCTCTTGCGACGCGATTAGCGAACGGCCTGGTCGGTATCGGCCAGGGCCGACTGCTGGTTCGGCACCTTCACCTTCAGGTCCTCGTGCATGAACTGGGTGCCGGCCGATACGACGAGATCGCCGGTATCCAGGCCTTCGGTCACATGCACGCCGTCGCCGGTGAAATCGGCGACCTTGATGTCGCGGCCATGCACGGTCGCCGTGTCGCGGTCGACGGTCCAGACCATCTTCTTGCCGTCCTTTTCAGCAAGCGCGCTGAGCGGAATCGAGACATAGCTGTTGGCGTTGCTGACATTGGCCTCGATCGTCGCGGTCATGCCGAGCAGGATGCGCGGATCGTTCGGCAGGCTCACCCGGACCGCGAAAGTGCGCGACTGCTGGTCGGCGCTGCCGGAAACCTCGCGCACCTTGCCGTCGAGCACCAGTTTGTCGTCGGCCCAGAAGCTTGCCTTGACCGTCTTGCCGGGCTTGAATTCAGCAATGTCGTTTTCCGGAACTGCGATCTGCACCTCCTTCTCGCCGTCGACGGCGACGGTGACGACGGGGCTGCCGGAGCCGACGACCTGGCCGATATCGGCGTTGATCGCGGTCACAATGCCGGTCTGGCCGGCCTTTAGCTCGGTATAGCTCACCTGGTTTTTCGCCTGATCAAGTGCGGACAGCGCGGCATCGCGCTGCGAGATTGCCTGGTCGTGGCTGAGCGCTGCTTGTTCGAGCTGCGACTTCGGCGCGACGCTCTTGTCGAAAAGCTGCTCGGCGCGCTTGTTGGCGAGATCGGCGGTTTCCACGCCCCTTTCCGCCGAGGCGAGATTGGCGTCCGCCGTCTTGACCGCGAGCTGATAATCCGTGGCGTCGACACGGGCGAGAACATCGCCCGGCGTTACCCGGTCACCGATATCGACGAGACGCTCGGTGATCTTGCCGGCGACACGAAAGCCGAGGTTCATCTCCGTGCGCGCCTTGACCGAACCGGAATAATCGAGCTTGCGCGTATCGCCGGCCTTGGCGATCTCGACGACTTTCACTGGGCGGACGACTTCCTTGACCTCAGCCTTTTCCTCCGAACAGGCGGAAACGCCGATGCCGATGGCGCCGATGAGCACGAGGCCGGCGGCGGACGGCATGCGATGGCTGAGGGTCTTGAGCGAAAACATCTTCCGCACTCCTGGATCGTTTCGGGGGTCATGACGGCGGCTGCCGTCCGTTATTTCTTCAGGGCTCTGATCACGTAGTCGATCAGTTCGTCGACGCTTGCGCGGTTGGTTTTCGCAAGGCATTGCGCCACCATTTGCGGGTGGCAGAGATTGATCGTCGCCGCGCCGAAGCAGCGCGAGGCGACGACCGGGTCCTGCTCGGCAAACTCGCCAGTGGCGATGCCTTCGGCAATGATTTCGGCAATGAGATCATGGACGCGATCGATATGTTTCTCGATGACATGCCAGTCGCGCTCGATCGCGACGATGATCATCTCGTGCACCTTCATCTCGTCGAGCATCGTATCCATCGTCCATTGATACTGGGTCTCGACATAGAGGCGCAGCCGTTCGCTGGCGCTGAGCGGCTGGTGGCGGATGTCATAAGCGAGCTGATAGCAGGTGGCGAGCATGCGCCCGCAGAGAGCCTGGTGGATCTCAACCTTGGAGGCAAAGAAGCGATAGATATTGGCGGGCGACATGCCGAGATCGCGGGCGATGTCGGCCACTGTCGTCTTGCTGTAGCCGTAGTGACGGAACAGCCGCTCGGCCGAATCCAGAATGCGCGTGACATTCTCTTGCCGCGTGATGTCGAGCGTATTTTCCGTGGTGTCGTCCATGAGTTTCGATGCCTCGAATTACGACTGACGATTTTTGAATTTCGTCAGTCGTAAAATATCAGGCATCATTTGTCAAGCTGCGCGCGGAGGCCGGCGGCTTGAGCATGGTCAATTTTCGAGAAGATGTGGCGACGAGCGTCAGCCACAATTGAAAAGTGCCGCGACGTCAAACGCGCGGCACTTCATCGATAAAAGGAGAAAAATCAGGCAAGCTTGACGTCGAGCGTAACCGGAACGGCTGCCAGCGCCTTGGAAATCGGGCAGCCGGCCTTTGCCTTGTTGGCGAGCTCGGTGAAAGTCGCCTCGTCGGCGCCGGGGATGCGGCCGGAGAGCGAGAGATGGATGGCGGTAATGGCAAAGCCGCCCTCGACGCTTTCGAGCGTCACCTTGGCAGAGGTTTCCATATGCTCGGCGGTAAAGCCGGCTTCGCCGAGGATCAAAGACAGCGCCATGGTGAAGCAGCCGGCATGGGCGGCACCTATCAGTTCTTCCGGGTTGGTGCCGGGAATGCCTTCGAAGCGGCTCGCAAAGCCGTAGGGATAATCCTTCAGGGCGCCGCTCTGGGTCGAGATCAGGCCCTTGCCGTCCTTGAGGCCGCCGCTCCAATGAGCCGAAGCCGTGCGATTGATCTGCATGCCGTCCTCCTGTTTCGATTGAGCTTTCGAGGGCGGCGGAATGCCGCCCATCCGGAAAGAGGACGTCGACGTCCCCACCGGCAATATAACGCTCTATCGGACGAAGACGACAGCTTCATAACCCAAATCCTCAGTGCCGACGGCAGCTTCGCCGGGCGGTAAGAATGGAAGGGTTGCGCAAGCGAGATTTTTTATTCGCCGTGTCGGATATCGGGCGCTTCGTCCGTCATAATGGAAGCTCAAATAGGAGAGTTCGGAATGGCCAGAGCAATCGCAATCATCATCGCCCGCATCATCTTCAGCTTCATCTTCTTCATGGCAGCCGGCTTCAAGTTCGCCGATATCGGCGCGACGGCAGGCTATATCGCCGCAGCCGGCTTCCCGATGGCGACCTTCCTCACCTGGGTCGCTGCCTTCTTCGAGATCGCCCTGGCTCTCGCCTTCATATCGGGCGCCTTCTTCACCGAGGCGAGTCTGCTTGCGGGCATCTACGTGATCTTCCTTGCCTTCTCCTTCCACGGCCCTTCCCATTGGCAGCAGAACCAAGCCGAATTCGGCTTCTTCGTCGATCACTTCACCTTCTTCGCCGGCCTGCTTTTTGCCGCGGTCCACGGCCCGGAAAAATGGGCGCTTCGCCACAGCCTGGTCAAATAAGGTTTCGGTTCAATATCGTTCCGGAACCAAGAGCCCTTGCGATCATTGCTTCTCCGCGGTCAGGCAAAGAGGAGTGGCTCATGGTGCTGGAAGGAAAGAGCGCATTGGTGACGGGGGCAGGCTCCGGCATCGGCAAGGCGACCGCATTGAAGCTCGCCGCCGAAGGCGCAGGGGTCGCGGTTCTCAGCCGCACGGAAAGCGAGGTGCTGGAAACCTGCCGGGATATTGAGCCTGCTGCGATAAGGCAATTCGGAGATCAGTTGTTCAGCCGGGCACTGTCGAGCGTGTAAAGTTCCCGCGCACGCTGTACGCCACGCAACGCATAGCGCCCGACGCAAGCGAGGGATGCGCGCTGTTCCTCCGGTATCGCCGCTGCAAAATCGGACGAGATCAACAGGTTGAGATCGACCGAACGGCACATCGAGGCAATGCGGCTGACCTCGTTGACGGCAGGGCCGATCACCGTGAAGTCCAGCCGGTCCTGGCTGCCGATATTGCCGTAGAACACATCGCCGATGTGCAGGCCGATATAGACGTCGGTCGTCGGCCTGCCGTCGGCCGCGCGCGCGGCGTTCAGCTTGGCGAGCTTTTCCCGCAGCAGCGATTCGGCGCTAAGTGCAGCGCGGCACATCTCGGCCGGCACCTCGCCCTTGAAGATGGCGAGTACGCCGTCGCCGATGAGCTTCAGCACGTTGCCACCCGCCTCATGGACCGCCGAGATCGCCACCTCGCTGTAATCGTTGAGCAGCGGGATGATTTCCTCCGGTGGCACGCGATCGGAAATCTTGGTGTAGTTCAACAAATCGGAAAACCAGAGCGCGGCCGAAATCCGTTCCGATTTGCCGCGGGTGATCTTGCCTTCCATCACCTGGCGCGCCGCATCCTCGCCGAGATAGACTTCCGCTATGGTGCGCGCGATACGCCCGAGCGCGATGCACTTGATCGCCAGCCCGAGGACCGGCACGAGCTTGCGCAAGATGGCGAGATCGTGGTCGGAAAAGCCCTCGGGATGTTTGGTCGCGAAATGCGAGAAAAAGCAATCCATTTCACCGATCGTGCCGGCTTCGCTGAAACGATGCATCATCGCCACGAAATCGGTGTTGCCGGCTTCCACGATCTTGTCGAGCATGGTGAAATCGATCGGATCGCCGAAGCCGATGCGTCGGCGCACCTCCCGCTCGTTGCCCGACCAGAGATGGTAGAAGGCCGAACGCTGCCAGCTCGACGCCGCTTCGCCCGAACTCGTCGGACCATATTCGAATTCAGTCTCTATCTCCTCCTCGCTGTCCCAGCGGAAGGCCCGGCCTTCATGAACCGGGTGTAGCGTGTCCATCAGCGCCATGCCGCGGTCAAGCGGCAGGCCCGCATCCCGACAGGCCGCGCAGAAGCCGGTCATCAGCTCGGCTTCGGAAGCGCCCTTCAGCCCCTGCTCCGTGACCCAGGCTGCGATACTGCTGACGTCGCTGTAATCCATGTCACTCACCCCGTTCATGCGAAGCTGTAGCGCGAATTCGCCATGGAAGGAAACCCGATTGGCTCAATCGCCAGAGGGCATATTGTAGGGCGTAACGATTTCGATGGAAGAAAGCGAGGCGGGAACCGCCCGCCCCGCTGCCGAAGTCCGGCTCATGATCGCCCTGAAGGCCGAGCGCGCATCGGTTCTGAGATCGTGATGCAGTACGAAGCCAATCCGCCGTGCAGCAAGCAGAGCGCGATTATCCGCATCCAGATCATGGGCGACGAAAACACGGACCGGACGCTTGGCCGCATCGAAGGCCGCGAGCACCGCCCGATTGCCGCCGCCGATCGAATAGACGGCATTGATAGCGGGGTTAGCCGCAAGGGCTGCCGCTGCAAGCGTTCCCGTCGCGGCATCGGTGCCGTGCCCCTCGCTGATCTCGGTGATGCCGATATCCGGGTAATGGGTACGAATGATCCGGCGAAATCCGATTTCACGCTCTTCCTCACCGCGGAACCGCCCGCTCGACAACGTCACCAGTACCTTGCCGCCATCACTTCCGAGGAATTCCCCAATCAGATAGGCTGCCGTCTCCCCCGCCGCCCGGTTGTCGGCGCCGGCATAGGCGATGCGCGCCGAATTCGGCAAATCTGTCACCAGCGTTACCACGGGAATGCCGGCGGCATCGGCCCGTGCAACGGCAGCGGCCACCTCGGCAACGTCAGGTGCCTTGAGCACGATGCCATGCGTGCCGCGCAGCCGGATGCGATCGAGAAGCTGGACCAGTTCGGCCGGCTTCATCACCTCGGCAAAGTGGAACCGGCAGCGGAAGACGCCGGGCAGGAAAGCCGCCATCTCCGCCTCGAAGGCGGCGCGCACCGCGTCGCTGAACCGCTGCGGCGTCTCCATCACGATATCGATCGCCAGCGTTCGCCCGCTGCCCATTGCACCGGCCTGCTGTTTCTCCAGCTCGGCGATCGCCGCTCTCACCCGCATTTCCGTCTGCCGGCGCACACCCGGCCTGCCGTTCAGCACCCGGTCGACGGTCGCGGTGCTGAGGCCGGCCTGAAAGGCGATGTCTTTGACGAGAAAGAGATGCGCCATGAGCTCCGTCTGATGGTTTTTTGATGGATTGCTGATCTATATCACTTCGCAGCCCGGCGTATAGTGCCGCCATCGGAACCAGGGAGGAACCGCTATGAAAACCGATAACCTGCAGAAATTGCGTGCCGACCGCGTCTGGCTCAGCGAAGACGCCTGCGATCTCGACGATTTCAGACGGCTTGCGGAGAAGACGACCATCCTTGGCGAATACCCTACGGCATCGGCGGTCGAAAAAAACATCCTGATCTATGACAGCCGCAAGATGACGGCAGCGGCCGCTACGCCGGAAGGCCGGCGCGCCGTGCTGGCCGAAATCTGCGAGGCCTTCGGCGAAGGTCCCGGCGTCGTCGTGTTCAAACATGCTTACGAAGACACCGGCATCATCGACCGCGCCAGCACGATCTTCGACGCGATCATCGAGGAACAACACCGTACCGCAACCGGCGGCGGCGATCACTTCGCCAAGCCCGGCGCCAACGACCGCATCTGGAATTCGCTGGAAAAACACTGCCTCGCCGATCCCGCGAATTTCGCAGAATATTACGGCAACTCCATTATCGCGCTGGCAAGCGAAGCCTGGCTCGGCCCGAGCTACCAGATGACGGCGCAAGTCAACCGCGTCAATCCGGGTGGCGCAGCGCAGTCGGCCCATCGCGATTACCATCTCGGCTTCCAGTCATCTGAGATAATCCAGCAGTTTCCGGCGCATGTGCATCGGCTGTCGCCGGTACTGACACTGCAGGGCGCGGTCGCCCATTGCGACATGCCGCTCGAAAGCGGCCCGACACTCTTCCTGCCGCACAGCCAGCCCTATGTGCCGGGCTATCTTGCCCTCAAACGGCAGGAGTTCCGGGACTATTTCGAGGCCAACCATGTCCAGCTGCCGCTCGAAAAGGGTGACGTCGTCTTCTTCAATCCCGCCCTCTTCCACGCCGCCGGAACCAACCGCTCGGCCGATATCAAGCGTGTCGCCAACCTCCTGCAGGTCTCCTCCGCCTTCGGCCGGGCAATGGAAACCGTCAACCGCGAAAGAATGAGCGCCATGCTCTTTCCCGCCTTGAAGACCTTGCAGGGCAAACTCTCACCCGATGAAATCGCCAACGCCGTCGCCGCCTGCGCCGAGGGCTATTCCTTCCCGACCAACCTCGACCGCGACCCGCCACTCGGCGGGCTGGCGCCGAAGACACAGGCGCAGCTGATGCATGAGGCGTTGCGAGAGGGCTGGTGCGGCGAAGTCTTTACGGCAGCGCTTGCTGAGCAGGCGCGGAAGAAGTTGAGTTGACTTAGAGGGTGGGGCCCCCTCATCCGCCTGCCGGCACCTTCTCCCCGCGGGGGAGAAGAAATTCGCGGCAACGTCTCTATCCCCCTTCGCCCCAGCGGGGAGAAGGTGCCCGTAGGGCGGATGAGGGGGCCACACGGCACCGACATAATATCCTCCCGCCTGCGCAGGGGGCCATTCGCACATCAATCAACGGAGGAACCACATGAGCACGGACCACGGCCGCCTTGACGGCAAGATCGCCATCGTCACAGGCGGTACACAAGGGTTAGGGGCCACCATTGCCCGCCTCTTCGCCGAACGCGGCGCGGAAGGCATCGCCATCTGCGGCCGCAACGAAGCCAAGGGCAAGGCGAAGGCGGCCGAGATTTCGGACGCGACCGGCGTGAAGATCGTCTATGTCAAGGCCGACCTCGCCAGGGTCGCGGACGCGCAAAATGTCGTGCGCGCCTGCGACGAGGCTTTCGGCCGGGTCGATGCGCTCGTCAATGCCGCCGCCATCACCGACCGCGGCACCATCCTCGATACAAGCCCGGAACTCTTCGACGCGATGTTTGCCGTCAATGTGCGCGCGCCGTTCTTCCTGATGCAGGAAACGGTAAAGATCATGCGCCGGGAAAAGATCGAGGGGACAATCGTCAACATCGGCTCGATGTCGGCCAAGGCTGGCCAGCCTTTCATCGCTGCCTATTGCGCCTCCAAGGGCGCATTGGAAACGCTGACGAAGAACACTGCCTATGCACTCTTGCGCAACCGCATCCGTGTCAACGGCCTCAACATCGGCTGGATGGCCTCCGAAGGCGAGGACCGCATCCAGCGCGAATATCACAATGCACCGGCCGACTGGCTCGAGAAGGCGGCATCAGGCCAGCCCTTCGGCCGTCTCGTCGATCCGCATGAGGTGGCGCGTGCCTGCGCCTACCTGTCGTCTTCCGAATCCGGCTTGATGACCGGCTCGGTCATCTGCTTCGACCAGTCGATCTGGGGAGCTTACGACGGTTCCCCGCACCCTGTCGCGGCCCTCTGACGCAACCGGAGCCCGGCATTTCCGCCGCCGGGCTCTGGCACCTCCCGGTATTTGCCGCTACCAAGGGAGCGACAGCATTCAGGAGGAAACTGGCGTGGCCGACAATCCGCTTTACGATATCCGCGATGAACGTTTCGGCGCTCTGGTCATCGGCAGCGCAGCCCTCGACGAGCTCTATTCGGACTGCCGCTGGACGGAAGGCCCGGTCTGGTTTTCCGATCTGAACTGCCTTCTCTGGAGCGATATCCCGAACGAACGCATGATGCGCTGGACGCCGGACGGTACCGTCTCCGTCTTCCGCTCGCCCTCCAACTATGTCAACGGCAACACCCGTGATCGGCAAGGCCGGCTGGTCTCCTGCGAACATGGCGGCCGCCGCGTCACCCGCACGGAGACGGACGGCACGATCACGGTTCTCGCCGATAGCTACCGGGGAAAACGCCTGAACTCGCCGAACGACGTCGTCGTCCATTCCGATGGTGGGATCTGGTTCACCGATCCGACTTACGGCATTCTGTCGGACTACGAAGGCCACAAGGCAGAGCCCGAACAACCCAGCCGCAACGTTTACCGGATCGACCCCGCCAGCGGCGCGATCGAAGCCGTCGTGGAGGATTTCATTCAGCCGAACGGCCTCGCCTTCTCGCCCGACGAGACGAAGCTCTACATCGCCGATTCCGGCTCGGCAAACCATGACGTGCCGCGCCATATAAGAGTTTTCGACGTCGTCGACGGCAGGAGGCTCGAAAACAGCCGCTATTTCTGCAGCCTCGATGCCGGCAACCCCGATGGTTTCCGCTTCGACGTCAGCGGCAATCTCTGGACCAGCGCTTGCGATGGCGTGCACTGCTTCTCGCCTGATGGCACCCTGCTCGGCAAGGTCAAGGTGCCGCAGACGGTGTCCAATCTCACCTTCGGCGGCCCCAAGAAAAACCGGCTCTTCATCACCGCAACGCGCTCGGTCTATTCGATCTATACGAAGACGAACGGCGCACAATATCCCTAAGGGCAGAGCGCGCCGCCGAAATACGCGGGTAGCTTTAGCCTTTCATGGCATGCGGCCTGCCGTGCAGCGGCTGGGCGCGATGCCAGTTCTCCAGGATGCGGCCATCCGTGTGTTTCTGCCGCGCCCAGCGGATCCCGTTCGAAATCACCTTATGCACGGTCTTGTCGTGATAGATCGGGTAAGTCTCGTGGCCGGGGCTGAAGAAGAAGATGCGCCCCCGCCCGCGCTGGAAGGTGCAGCCGCTGCGGAACACCTCGCCGCCGGAATACCATGAAATGAACACCAGCTCGTCCGGCTGCGGAATGTCGAAGGGTTCGCCGTACATTTCCGAGGCATTGACTTCGAAATAGGGCGGCAGGCCCTCGGCGATCGGATGCGAGGGATTGACCACCCAGACGCGTTCCAGATCGCCGTCCGGCGTCTCGCGCCAGGAAAGATTGGCATTGGTACCCATTAGCCGGCGAAAAAGCTTCGAATGGTGGCCGGAATGCAGCACCAGCAGACCCATGCCCTTGAGAACACGCTGCTGCACGCGGTCGATCAGCCCGTCGCTGACCTCCTCATGTGCCATATGCCCCCACCAGAGCAGCACGTCAGTATCGCTGAGCACGCTGTCCGGCAGGCCCTCGTCGGGATCGTCGAGCGTACCCCGACGGATTTCGAAATCCGGATGAGCAATGCCGGCGGCGATCGCCCCGTCGATGCGGTCGGGATAAATCTCCTGGACTTCCCTGTGGAGCTGCTCGTGGCGTCCCTCGTTCCAGATGGTAACCTTGATTGTCATGGAATTCCTCGATCTTTGATGTCAGGCGGTTGCCGGACGGATCACCCGGCCGGCGGAATCGAACAGGTGGCAGGCGGCGGGATCGGTCGTCAGCGACACACGGTCGCCCGGCCGTGTCGCGATATCGCCTTCGGCGCGCACGACGATCGGCTGCTGTTGCGAGCCGACGGTCATGTAGGTCTCAACGCCCAGGCGCTCGACGATGACGACCTCGGCGGTAAAGTTGCCTTGGCCCTCGGACGCGATCTTCAGATGCTCCGGCCGGATGCCGAGCTTGGCCTCACCCTGCGGCACGGCGCCACCGGCGTCGGCGAGATCGAGTGAAAGCCCGATCGGGCTCGCAAGATGCAGCGAGCCTGCCGAGGCCCGGGTCGCGGTGACCGGGATGATGTTCATCTTCGGTGAGCCGATGAAGGTCGCGACGAATTCATTGTCCGGCTGATGGTAGAGCGACATCGGCGCCCCTTCCTGTGCCACCACGCCCTTGTTCAGCACCACGATACGATCCGCCATCGTCATCGCCTCCACCTGGTCGTGGGTGACGTAAACGACGGTCGCCTTCAACTCGCGGTGCAGGCGCTGCAGCTCCGCGCGCATCTGCACGCGGAGCGCCGAATCGAGGTTCGACAGCGGCTCGTCGAACAGGATCAGCGCCGGCTTCTTGATGATGGCCCGGCCGATCGCCACGCGCTGGCGCTGGCCGCCGGAAAGAGCGGCCGGACGGCGGTCGAGATAGTCGGTGAGCTGCAGGATCTCGGCGACCCCTTCCACCTGCCGGCGGATTTCCGCCCCCGGCACCTTCTTCAGGCTGAGGGAGAAACCGATGTTTTCGGCAACGCTCATATGCGGATAGAGCGCATAGGACTGGAACACCATGGCAATGCCGCGTTTGTCGGGCGGCACATCGTTGATGCGCTTGCCATTGAGGATAAGATCACCCTCGTCGATGCCTTCAAGGCCGGCGATCATGCGCAGCAGCGTCGACTTGCCACATCCGGACGGACCGACGAAGACGGCGAATTCCCCGTCTTCCACCGTGATGTCGACGCCTTTGATGACCTCGAGCGCACCGTAGAATTTGCGAACGTTTCTGAGATTGATCATCCGTTTCTCTTTCTGATCTCAGCCCTTCACGCCGCCCGAGAACGTCTGGACGAGGAAGCGCCGCGCAAAGCCGAAGGCGACGACGGCGGGCAGCAGGTAGATGAAGGCGAGCGCCGTCAGCAGGCCGTAGTCGATCTCGTTGATGCGCAGGAAGGCGCGGAAGAGACCGAGCGGCAGCGTCTGCAGCTCCGGCGACGACAGGAAGATCAGCGGCAGCAGGAAGTCGCCCCAGGCCGACATGAAGGCGAAGAGCCCGGCGGCCGCCAGCCCCGGCAGCGCCAGCGGGATCAGCACCCGGCGGATGCGCTGGATGAGCGTCGCCCCGTCCATCAGCGCCGCCTCTTCGTAGTCCCTCGGCAGGCCGTCGAAGAAGGTCTTCATGATCCAGAGCGCCAGCGGCAACTGCATCGTCGCCAGCACCAGGATCAGGCCGAGATAGCCGTCGATGAAGCCGGTCCAGCGCATGATGTCGCGCGCATAGCTGCCGAAGATCGGCCGCAGCACTGCCGCTTCGGCATTGTTCAGCGTCAGCAGGAACTTGTAGAGCGGCACGACGAGGGCCGTCGGCGGCAGCACCCGGATGAGCAGGATCGCATAGAGGAAAGGCAGCTTCCACCAGGCCCTGGTGCGCGACAGCGCATAACCGCCGAGCCCGGCAAGTACCATGACCAGCAACGTGGCGCTGCCGACCACGAAGAGCGAGTTGAACAGCCACTTCGCTCCGTCCTCCTTGGTGAAGACCCTGACATAATTGGCGAAGGTCCACTGCTCCGGCCAATGGAGAAAAAGCTGCGAATTGCCGTCAAACGAGGCGAGCAGCACCCAGAAGAACGGCACGGCGCAGAAAATCGAGATCAGCGACAAGGTCGCATAGGCGATGAGGTCGGAACGGCCCTTGTTTGCGCTTTCGCTCGGGGAAACGACGGCCATCTCAGACCTCCACCTTCATGGCTCGCACATAGGCGATGCCCAGGATCAGCGAGATCACGAGCGCGACGACGGCGACCGCGGCGCCATATCCCAGCTGGAACGCCGTGAAGGACTGGTTGTAGATATAGATGCTGATGACTTCGGTCGCCCCGCCCGGTCCGCCGCGCGTCAGCGCATAGACGAGGCCGAAGACGGCGATGGTTGAGACGGCCGAGATTAGCATGTAGAGCAGGATCGTCGGCATCATCAGCGGCAGAGTGATGCGGCGGAACGTCTGCGAGGGTGTCGCGCCGTCCATGCGCGCCGCCTCGTAGATCTCGGCGGGAATGGTGCTGAGGCCCGCGGTCAGCAGGATCATCGCGGTGGCAATGCCGCGCCAGGTATTGACGACGATGATCATCGACAGGGGAAAAACCTGCAGCCAGTCGGCCGGGGTGACTCCGAAGAAGCCGACGATGCGGCTGAGGGTGGCATTGTTGCCGCCCGCCAACATCGAAATCCACATAAAGCCGGCGACGACTTCCGGAGCGGCATTCGGCAGCAGGATGATCGACGAGAAGAGCCTGCGGAAGCGGATCGGCCGGCGCAGCGCCATTGCCGAGATCAAGCCGAGCACGAACTGGCCGATGACGGCGGACCCGATGACGAAGACGAAGGTGACGAACAGCGCATTCCAGAACTTGGCGTCGTTGAAGAGCCTGGCATAGTTCCTGAAGCCGACGAAGCGCGGCCGAAGTGCCGCCGCCCCGGTCAGGGCCTCGTTGGTGAAACTCAGATAGATGGAATAGATCGCCGGGTAGATGACGAAGGCCAGAAGCAGTACGAGCGAAGGCAGCAGGATCAACAGCCATTGCCGCTCGGCGCGCTTTTCATGAGAGTTTCGGGCCATGGAAGCTGACAACCTTGCCGAATGAAGCGGCTTACCAGATGAACGCGGGAAGACGCGGGCAATAGCGCCGCGTCCCCATTCGCTGGGAAGAAAGCGGAAACTTACTTCACCTTGTCGTCACCGAGCGTTTCCTTGACGTAGTCGACAAGGATCTTCTGGGCGCCGGCAGCATCGGTTTCCTTGCGCAGCAGCGCTTCGGTGGCGCGCGCGACACCTTCCGCGACCGTGCCGAAGCCGGAAGCCTGCTTCAGGAATACGCCGTTCTCAGCCGCCGCATGGATCGGAACGAGTTCCGCCAGCTTCTGGAAGTCGGCATTCTTTGCAGCGTCCTTGCTGGCCGGAATGTTGCCGATGCGGGCGGCATAGGACACCTGGGTTTCGATGGAGCCGATCTCCATCAGCGCCTTGATCGCAAGCTCGGTGTTGGCCGATTTCGCATTGACGGCCCACGGCGCGGCAAGATTGGCGAGCACGTACTGGCCGCTGTTCTGGCCGGGAACCGTCCAGGTGCCGACCACCTTCGTCACCTCAGGGATCGGGTTCTTGCTTTCGCGGCCCCAGTCGAAAATGTAGCACCAGGAGCCGCAGGTGGTCGCGGCGAGTTTGCCGGCCGGGAACATCTGGTACTTCGGCACGACCCAGGGCTCGGGCCCGAGCAACGGCTGCGTCGGCATCAGATCCTTGTCGATCAGTTCCTTGTAGACGCCGAAGACATCCTTGATGCCCTCACCGTTGAGATCCAGCTTACCATCGGCATCGGCAAGCTGCGGCGTCTTGGAACCGACGAGCAGGTGCTGGAAGCCTTCGTCGAAAGCGCCGCTGCCCCAGGAGACGCCGGCGGGGAAGAGCAGGCCATAGGCGCCGGTCTTCTGCTTGATTTCAGCCGCCCGATCGAGAAGCTCCCGCCATGTCTTCGGCTGTTCGGTGGAGATGCCGGCCTTTTCGAGAACGTCCTTGCGGTAATAGATTTCCTGGATACCGAGCATGAACGGCATCACATAGGTTTCGCCATCCGGGCTGACGGCAAGCGCCTTGGCGACGTCATAGAGATTGGCGTAACCGTCCCAGGCCTTGAACTCCGTGGTAACGGGCGCGAGGTAGCCGGCCTCCACCATGTCGGCGACGGCAGCCGTCGTCGGGATGGAGAACAGGTCTGGCGCGTTGCCGGCGCCGAGTTCCGTCAGCAGCTTGGTCAGGTAATCCTTGTCGGGGGCCGGATATTCGACGACCTCGACGGTCACCCCGTATTTCTTTTCGATCCGTTCGACCGTCGACTTCATCGCATCGATGCCGGCCTGGCCGTGATTTGCAATTCGGATTGTTTCAGCCTGCGCCAGCGTCGAAACCGCGCTCAGCAGGATGGCGCACAGGCCACCAAGAACCGTCTTCTTCAACGAAAATCCTCCCTTTTTTAGAGACACGGCGCCCTCCAGCACCGGCGGCACAAAATGTACACGCATTCCAATTACTGACAAGACGGATTCTGAAAAGAATCGATGAGCCGCTTTAAATCATTGATTTAACATAAATATATACGGCTTGCTTCCACCGATCAGTTTGTGTAATCGTGTACACAATATCTTCAGGGAGGAATTTTCATGTCTGGGAAATTACGCCTCGGCGTTATCGGCGCCGGGTTGAAGGCGGCGGAATATGCCACGAGCTGGGCCAAGATGCCGGAGATCGAATTCGCAGCACTGGCTGACACGACTGCGGCCTCGCGTCAGCGCCTGATCGACGTCTGCCTCGCTGCCGGCGCGCCCGAACCGAAGGGGTTCGAGGACTATCGCGAGATGCTCGCCGAAATGAAAAGCAAGCTCGACATCGTCTATGTCTCCACCCCCCATGCCTTCCATGCAGAGCAGGCGACCGCCGTCGCCGCGGCAGGCCTCGACCTCTTCCTGGAAAAGCCGATGGTGACGACGGTCGCCGAGGCCGAGCGACTGATCGCCGCGCAGAAAAAAAGCGGCGTTACCATCGTCACCGCCTTCCAGGGCGGCCTGTCGCCGCTGGTGCTCGACACGCGCAAGCGGGCGCTTGCCGGCGAATTCGGCGAATTGATCGCCATATCGGGCATGATCTGGGAAAGCTGGGCGTCCAACTATGATGGCCACTGGAAACAGCAGCCGGAAATATCAGGTGGCGGCTTCATGTTCGATACCGGCGCTCACATGATGAACACCGTCTGCCTGCTGGCCAATTCCGATTTCGATAGCGTGTCGGCCTATATGAACAATCACGGCAAACAGGTCGACATATCAACCGCCGTCTCCGCCCGGCTGAAGAACGGCGCACTGGCGACGCTGACGGCGGCCGGCGAAGGCCCTCCCGGCTGCGCCTCGGACATCACCTTCTTCTATTCGAAATCGATCGTGCGCATCGACGCCTGGGGCGGCTGGCGCGAGATCAGCGCCGGCCGCACCGCCGCGCCGCGCGAGGCGGCCGAAATTCTCGGTAATCCCATGAAGAATTTCCTCGCTATCCGCGAGGGGAAAATGGAAAACTCCGGCTCCGTTGAAATGGGCCTCAGATTCGCTAGGCTGTGGGATGCAATCAAGGAATCGGCAGCGGCCGGCGGCGCCCCCGTCAGGATCGCCGCCTGACAGGCGAAGATGAGCGGAATGAACAAACGGCGGATTACCTCGAAAGAGCTGGCGAAACTCGCCGGCGTCTCCTCCGCCACCATCTCCCGCGCCTTCTCGCCGGATTCGCGCATCGGCCCCGCGACGCGCGACCGCATTCTCGCCGTCGCGCGTGAATATGGCTACCAGCCGAACGCCATTGCTCGATCATTGAACAACCAACGCTCACGCCTCGTCGCTCTCGTCGTCAATGCGATCGGCAACCCTTGCGAGGCTGAAGAACAGCAGCTCCTCGTCCATCGCCTGCAGGCGCGGCAGCTGCTGCCGATCATCCTCTGCTGCGCCGACCATTCCGATCGGCTGCAGTTGATGCGGCTTGCCTCCACCTATCAGGTCGACCACGTCGTCATCTTTTCCGACATGGTGTCGATGCAGGACGCAGTCGATATCTTCCACACGACGAAGCCGATCATCGTCTCCTTCGAGCCGCTCGAAAACGAAAACGTCTCCAGCATCCGCATCGACGGTTCCAAAGCCGCCGATGAGATCATCGACAAGATCGTCCGGGACGACAAGAAACGCTTCGCCTATCTCTCCGGCACCAATTCAAGCTGGATCGACAAGTTAAGGCGCGGATGGTTCGCCGAGGCGCTCGCCAAACGCGGTCTCGCCTTCGAAGCGCAGGCCTTCGGCGACTATTCCTATGATTCCGGCTTCAAGGAAGCCGTGCTCCTGCTGCACCGCGACAAGGTCGATGCGATCATCTGTGGTAACGACGTCATGGCGATCGGCGCGCGTGATGCCGCGCGCCGCGTGCTTGGCAAAAACACGCCGGAGGATATCGCCATCGTCGGCCAGGATGGCATTGCCATGGCCGCCTGGGATTGCAACGACCTCACGACGCTGAGCCTCGACCACACCGCTTTCATCGACGCGGTCGTCGAACTGATCGAACGCCACGACGCCGAGATCGAAGGCCCGCACAATATCACGCTCACCTGCAACCCCCGCTGGGGCTCGACCGCCTGATGCTTGCCGTCAAGGCGGATGAGGCGGTTCCGGATGACGGCATCACCGAAAAAAGCTAAAGCGCATCGCATGAATCAGATTTGACGCGAAGCGCCTGCACGGCCCGCGCCTTATCGCATCAAGGAGGAATATCCGATGACCCGATTTTCACGCGCCGAAATGCGCCGCGCCGCTCCTGATGCCATGATCGGGAGAGCCTGAATGCGTTCCGTCGTTTCCTTCAACGAAGGCTGGAGTTTCCATGAAGGCTTCGGCCAGCGTCTGCTCGAAAGCTTCGACGCCGCCAAGTCGGTCAGCCTGCCGCACACCGCCGTCGAGCTGCCCTTTAACTATTTTGATGAGACCAGCTACCAGCGCGCCTTCACCTATCAGAAGGTGGTGCGCTGGCTGCCGGAATTCGAGGGCCGCGAGGTTTCGCTGATCTTTGACGCCGCCATGGCCGATAGCGTCGTCTATCTGAACGGCGAGGAGATCATCGCTCACAAAGACGGCTACACCCCCTTCGAGGCCCGCCTCACCGGCAAGCTGATCAAGGGCGAAAACCTACTAACCGTGAAGATCGACGGCAGCGAAAACCCGGCCATTCCACCCTTCGGCGGCCGCATCGACTACCTGACCTATGCCGGTATCTATCGCGACGTCTGGCTTAAGGTCACCGATCCGGTCTCGATCCGCAATCTCAAGATCGAAACAGCAGACGTTCTCGCCCCTGAGAAATCGGCGACCGTCCGTGTCGATATCGCCAACCCGGAAGGCCGCAGCTTCTCGGCGACCGTCACCGCCACGCTGAAGCAGGCCGACGGCACCCTTATCGCCACCGCGGCAACCGAGACGATCGGCGAGCGCACCAGGCTTTCTTTCGGCGGCCTTACCGGCATCGTGCTCTGGGATATTACCGATCCCAACCTTTACGAGGTCACCGTCGAGCTTAGGACCGAGCACGGTTCCGACCGTCTCTCCACTCGCTTCGGTTTCCGCACCGCTGAATTCACACCCGAAGGCTTCCTGCTCAACGGCAAGCCGCTGAAGCTGCGCGGCCTCAACCGCCACCAAGCCTTCCCCTATGTCGGTTATGCCGCCGGCCGCTCCGCCCAGGAGCGCGATGCCGACATCATGAAGACGGTGCTGAAGTGCAATATCGTCCGGACCTCGCATTATCCGCAGTCGAAATGGTTCCTCGACCGCTGCGACGCGATCGGCCTCCTCGTTTTCGAGGAGATCCCTGGCTGGCAGCATATCGGCGATACCGACTGGCAGAAGGAATCGATCGAGAATGTCCGCCGCATGATCGAGCGCGACTGGAACCATCCATCGATCATCATCTGGGGCGTGCGCATCAACGAGTCGCAGGATAGCCACGATTTCTACGTCGAGACCAACCGCCTGGCCCGTGAGCTGGACAGCACCCGCCAGACCGGCGGCGTACGTTATATCACCGAAAGCGAACTGCTCGAAGACGTCTACACGATGAACGACTTCATCCTCGGCAACGAAGAACTGCCGGGCTCCAACCGCCCGCGCACGGCGCTGCGCGGCCAGCAGGAAAATACCGGTCTGTCGCAGAAGGTGCCGTACCTCATCACCGAGTTCAACGGCCACATGCACCCGACGAAGATCTATGACCAGGAGCAGCGTCAGGCCGAACATGTGCGCCGTCACCTGGAGGTGCTGAATGCAGCCTACGGCGATCCTGACATTTCGGGCGCGATCGGCTGGTGCATGTTCGATTACAACACCCACAAGGATTTCGGCTCCGGCGACCGCATCTGCTATCACGGCGTCATGGATATGTTCCGCGAGCCGAAATTCGCGGCCTATGCCTATATCAGCCAATGCGATCCTTCCGAGGAGATCGTTATGAAGCCGGCGACCTTCTGGGCGCGCGGCGAGCGCAATATCGGCGGCGTATTGCCGCTGATCATCCTGACCAATTGCGACGAGATCGAGTTGCAATATGGCGCGCTTTCCAAGCGCATCGGTCCGGACCGTGAGAACTACCCGCATCTGCCGCATCCGCCAATCGTTCTCGACCACCGGCACTTTACGGCCGATGAACTCGGCACGTGGGGTCTCGAATGGATCGACGGCACCCTCACCGGCTATATCGGCGGCCAGCCGGTGGCGAGCCTGACGCTGGCGGCCGATCCCTTGCCGACGACGCTTGAGATCGTTGCTGACAGCCAGACGCTGAAAGCCCGCGAACGCGACAGCACCCGCGTCATCATCCGCGCGCTCGATCAGTGCGGCCAGCGCCTGCCATTCATGAACGACAGCGTTTCGCTGAAGGTGCATGGCCCGGCAAAGATCGTCGGTCCGACCAATGTGCCGCTGCAGGGCGGCACAGCGGGCTTCTGGCTGGAGGCGACTGGACTGACCGGCGAGATCACCGTCGAAGCGGTTTCTTCGCGTTTCGCGCCGGTAACGCTTGCCGTGACGGCCGTCGCCTGACGCATAGCTCAAAATATTAGTGCGCCGCGCTCCTTGTCGGACGCGCGGCGCATAATGACCTCACGCGATCCTTGCCTGTGTTTCGGGATCGAAGAAGACGGCCTTGTCGAGATTGAAGGCGAGGCGAGTGTGCTGGCCTGGAGCGATGCCGGCATCGGCGCGCAGGCGGGCGACGACTTCCTTGCCGCCGAGCTTGGTGACGGCGAAGGTGTCGGAACCGGCGGGTTCGACGACCTCGATCAGGCAGTCGCCTTCGGTGAGCGAGCGGGCATTGCGGTCGGCGCCGTCAGGATCGGTCAGCGCCTCGGGGCGGATGCCGAAGATCACCTGCCGGCCGGCATAGGAGGAGAGGCCGTTGGCGCCTGTCGTGACGGGCAGCGTCAGCGGCGCGGCATTCGGCCGCTCGAGCGAGACGGCAAGGCCGCCGGCGCCGTTCTCGACCGAGGCCTTGACCAGGTTCATCGCCGGTGAGCCCATGAAGTCGGCGACGAACATGTTGGCGGGATTGTTGTAGATCTCGGCCGGCGTGCCGAACTGCTGGACGATGCCATCCTTCATCACGGCGATCTTGGTCGCCAGCGTCATCGCCTCGATCTGGTCGTGGGTGACATAGACGATGGTCTTGCCAGTCGCCTGATGCAGCCGCTTGATCTCGATGCGCATGTCGACGCGGAGCTTGGCGTCGAGGTTGGATAAGGGCTCGTCGAACAGGAAGAGCTTGGGATCGCGCACGAGCGCCCGGCCCATGGCGACGCGCTGGCGCTGGCCGCCGGAGAGCTGGCTCGGCTTGCGGTCAAGCAGATGGCCGATCTGCAGCACCTTGGCGACCTTGTCGATCGCCTGCTTGCGCTCTTCCTGCGGCACGCCGCGCATCTCCATGCCGAAGGCGATGTTGCCCGCCACCGTCATGTTCGGATAGAGCGCATAGGACTGGAACACCATGGCGATGTCGCGCTTGGAAGGATGCAGGCCGTTGACGGCGCGCCCGTCGATCCTGATCTCGCCCGAGGTGATCGTCTCCAGCCCGGCAATGGTGTTGAGCAGGGTCGACTTGCCGCAGCCGGACGGGCCGACCAGCACCAGGAAGCCGCCCTTTTCGAGTTCGAGATCGATCCCCTTGAGGATGTCGACGGCGCCGAAGCGCTTTCTGAGGCCGGAGATTTCCAGGAAAGCCATGGGTTACCCTTTGACTGCGCCCGCCATCAGGCCACGCACGAAGTAGCGGCCGGCGAGGATATAGACGATGAGCGTCGGCACGGCGGCGATCATCGCCGCCGCCATGTTGACATTGTATTCGACCACCCCGGTCGAGGTGTTGACGACATTGTTGAGCGCCACCGTCATCGGCATGGAGTCACCGGTGCCGGCATAGGCCGAGGCAAACAGGAAGTCGTTCCAGATGTTGGTGAACTGGTAGATGACGGTGACGACGATGATCGGCAGCGAGTTCGGCAGCATGATGCGGCGGAAGATCTGGAAGAAACTGGCGCCATCGACCTGGGCGGCCCGGACCAGCTCGGTCGGGAAGGCCTCGTAGAAATTGCGGAAGAACAGCGTCGTGAAGCCCAAGCCATAGACGACATGGACGAAGACCAGATTGACGGTGGAATTGCCGAAGCCGAAGCTGAGGCCGGTGGCGTTCTGCAGCGTCACCCCGAAGCGGCCGAGCGAGCCGAGGATGGTCGCCATCGGCAAGAGCACCGACTGGAACGGAATGAAGCAGGCAAACAGCATCAGCCCGAACACCAGCGTATGGCCGGGGAAGCGCCACTTGGTCAGGACATAACCGTTCAGCGCGCCCATGAAGGTGGAGATCGCCACCGCCGGCACCACCATCTTGATCGAGTTCCAGAAGTAGCCCTTGATGCCGGCGCAGGTCAGCCCGACGCAGGCCTCGCCCCAGGCCTTCACCCAGGGATCGAAGGTCGGCGCCTGCGGCAGCGCCAGCATGTTGCCGTTCTGGATCTCGTCCATCGTCTTGAACGAGGTCGTCAGCATGACGAAGAGCGGCATCAGGTAGAGGATGGCGAAGATCACCAGCAGACCGTAGATGACGATGCGGCCGATCCAGCGGGCGCTGTTGCCGCGCTCGAGAGCTTTGGCCGCCGCTGCCGATGAGGACGTGCCGATCGCAGAGGTGACGCCGCTCATCGGGCCTTCTCCTTCAGTTCGGAATAGAGATAGGGAACGATGATCGCCGAGATCGTCATCAGCATGATGATGGCGCTGGCCGAGCCGACGGCCATCTCGTTGCGCTTGAAGGTATATTCATACATGAAGTTCGACGGCAGCCAGGCCGAGCCGCCGGGACCGCCCGAGGTCAGCGCCACCACCAGGTCATAGGACTTGATCGCCATATGGGCGAGCACGATGAAGGTCGACAGGAAGATCGGGCGCAACAGCGGGATGATGATGCGGCGATAGAGCTGAAAGGGCGAGGCGCCATCGATCTGCGCCGCCTTCATGATCTCGCCGTCGATGCCGCGCAGACCGGCGAGGAACATCGCCATGACGAAACCGGAGGCCTGCCAGACACCGGCGATGACGACGGTATAGATGACGAAGTCCTTGTTCTTGATCCAGTCGAAGTGGAAGCTCGTCCAGCCGAAGTGGTGCAGCGTCTGTTCAAGCCCGAGGCCGGGATCGAGGAACCACTTCCAGGCGACCCCGGTGACGATGAAGGAAAGCGCCATCGGATAGAGGAAGATCGGTCTGAGCAACCCCTCGCCGCGGATCTTCTGGTCGAGCAGGATGGCGAGCAGCAGGCCAAGCGCCAGGCAGATGCCGACATAGAGGAAGCCGAAGATCGCCATGTTGGTGATCGAGGTATACCAGGAAGACGGCGGATCGTTCTCGAAGGTCCAGCGCCACAGCCGCTGATAGGCGCGCGCGCCGGTCAGTTCATAGGAGGGAAAGGTCTTGGAATTGGTGAAGGAGAGATAGGCCGTCCAGACGATGAAGCCGTAGACGAAGATCAGCGTGATGACGAAGCTCGGCGCCAGCACGATCTTCGGCAGCGCATCCTGCAGCCGGCTTCTGATCGACATCCCGCCCGCTTGCTCCGGCGTCAGAACCGGATCGGTGGTGGCAACTGTGCTCATCGAATGCATCTCCTCCCTGCATGTCGTCATGCATGTCGTCATGGGCTTCTGGCCCGCATGCCGTCCCCGCATGATCGCCCCCACATATCCGTCAGGGGCTGAAGCTTCCCCGCGAACGACGCGGGGAAGCCGTGTTCATCGGCAGAACTCAGCGGGCGTCGTCGATCGCCTGGACGAGCTGCTTGACAGCTTCGTCGGAGCTCTTGATCTGGCCGTGGACGAACTTCGAGACGACGTCCTTATAGGCATTGGCGATTGCCGGAGGCGCGCCGTAACCCTGGGCGAGCGAACCGAACAGCGTGCCGCCCTCGTTGGCCGCCTTCAGGTCGGCAATACCCTTCTTGCCGCAGGCGTCGAAGTCGGTGTCGGGAACGTCGGTGCGGGCCGGGACCGAGCCCTTGACGACGTTGAAGGCCGACTGGAAGCTCTTCGACAGTGTTGCGGTCGCCAGCGCCACCTGGGCGGCCTTGCGGTCGTCGGGAACGTTGAACATGCCGAACATGTCGGAGTTGTAGATCACGCTGCCTTCGGTGCCGGGGAAGCGGTAGCAGAGGAAGTCCTTGTCCGGCGTCTTCTTGGCGGCGACGAACTCGCCCTTGGCCCAGTCGCCCATCACCTGCACCAGCGCATCACCCTTGATGACCATGGCGGTCGCCAGGTTCCAGTCGCGGCCGGAGAAGTTCGGATCGACATATTTGACGATCTTCGCCAGGTTGTCGAAGGACTTCTTCATCGTGTCCGACTTCAGCGACGCCTCGTCGAGATCGTTGAAGGCCTTCTTGTAGAACTCCGGGCCACCGGTCGACAGCACGATCGAATCGAACATCGTCGCTTCCTGCCAGTTCTGGCCGCCGAGCGCCAGCGGGATGACACCGGCCGCCTTCGCCTTGTCGAGCAGGGCGATCAGATCGTCGAAGCTCTTCGGCTGCTTGCCGCCGATCTTGTCCATCACAGCCTTGTTGATCCACAGCCAGTTGACCGAGTGGACGTTAACCGGGGCTGCGACCCACTTGCCGTCATAGACGGAGAACTTCTGCAATGCCGCCGGCACCGACTTGTCCCAGCCTTCCTTCTTGGCCGTCTCCGTCAGATCACCCATGACGCCGGCCTGGGCATAGTCGAGCACGGTATAGCCCAGCATCTGCGAGGCTGTCGGATAGGTGCCGGCCGCCACCATCGCCTTCAGCGCCGTCATCGCCGCATCACCGCCGCCGCCGGCAACCGGGACGTCCTTCCAGGCAAAGCCTTCCTTCGACAGATCCTGCTTCAACACGTTCAAGGCCGCAGCCTCGCCGCCCGACGTCCACCAGTGCAGCATCTGCACTTCCTTCACATCGGCAGCCTGAGCCCCACCCAAACCAGAAACCATCACGACAGCAATCGCCGCCGAGCTTAAAAACTTGCGCATGAATTTCCTCCCATTGAAAATCGACGGCGGGACCTCCCCTGCCGCCCGATGCTTCCCGCCGTTGCGGCGGGCGACATACGGCCGCGCTCCTCCGCGCGGTTGCTAATTTAAAACGTTATAAAGCCTTGGCCGTCAAGCCCTTTCTCGACACCCGAGAAAAATATGATTACTTCATCATCCAATTGAATTATATAAATGTTTTCCGGATGGCTAGCGAAGTGTTAAAATTTAAAACGTTTTCATTCGTTGATTGCGCACAGGTCTCATCGTGTTATTGTACCGGCAATTTCAGCATAGGAAGCCAGAGTGAGCGAATCCTCCCGACCGCAACGCGGCGAAAATCTCGACGTCATGCCGAAGCGCGGCAAGCCGACCTTGCGAACGATCGCCACGATCGCCGGCCTTGCGGTGACGACGGTGTCGCGGGCACTCTCCGATGCCCCGCAAATTTCGCTCGAGACCCGTCAGCGGGTGCATCGCATCGCCCGTGAGATCGGCTATCTTCCCGACCGGGCCGCACAACGCCTCAAGACGGGCCGCACCAACGTCATCGCCATCCTGCTCGATTCGCACGAGGAAGTGGTCGGCTTCAGCACCTCGATCATGTACGGCATAGCCAAAGCGCTGAAAGAGACCTCCTACCATCTTGTCGTTGCCCCGAACTTCCTGTCGACGACCAATGTCGAGGCCGCCGACTACATCATCCGCAACCACCTGGCCGACGGACTGATCTTCACGCGGACCGAACCGCTCGACCCCCGCGTCCGCCTGCTGCTCGAAACCGGCTTTCCCTTCATCTGTCATGGCCGCACCGAATTTTCGACGCCGCATCCCTATGTCGACTATGACAATTTCACCTTCGCCTATGAGGCGACGCGCCGGTTGATTGCAAAGGGCCGCGGAAAAGTGACGGTGATCCTGCCGCCGAAACGGCTGACTTTCTGCCAGCATATCCTGCACGGCTTCATGACGGCGGTTCGGGAGGCCGGCATCGCCTATGAGATCCCCGAGGCGGTCGATCTCGATACGCCGGCCGATTTGCTGCGTGACTTTATCCGCGCCCGCGCAGCCGCCCCGGACGCGCCTGACGGCTTCATCTGTCCCGGCGAGGTGTCCGCGCTTGCCGTCATCAGCGGCATGAGCGACGCCGGCCGCGCACTTGCCGTCGATTACGATATCGCTGCCAAGGAGACGTCCCGTCTTCTCACGCAATTGCAGCCGAAGGTCGATACGATCCACGAGGATCTGACGGCGGCCGGCGAAGATCTCGGACGCATGCTGCTGCAGCGCATCAACAATCCCGACGCCGCAGATCTGCATCTCCTGCTGCCGCCGCAGATCAATTTTCCAGTCGGTTAGACCCCGCTCTGAAGGTTGGCATCTTAAACCTATTTCCCTGGCGCGTGATTTATCCTAAAAGCACGCCGTAATCCGGTCGCAGCCCACCCGGTCAAAACAAGGGAATCCAAAATATGAAAACCATCGTCGTCTGCTCCGGCGGACTCGACTCCGTTTCGCTTGCCCACAGAATGGCAGGAGAAGCACAGCTTGTCGGTCTCGTCTCCTTCGACTACGGCCAGCGCCACCGCAAGGAACTCGACTTCGCCGCCAAATGTGCAGCGCGGCTCGCGGTTCCGCACCATATCATCGACATCGCGGCCATCGGCGGTCATCTTAGCGGATCGGCCCTAACCGACAACGTCGAGGTTCCGGACGGCCACTATGCCGAGGAGACCATGAAGGCCACCGTGGTGCCGAACCGCAACGCCATCATGCTGGCCATCGCCTTCGGTCTGGCGGCCGCGCAGAAGGCGGATGCCGTTGCCGTCGCCGTCCATGGCGGCGATCACTTCATTTACCCCGACTGCCGCCCGGGCTTTATCGACGCCTTCCAGCGCATGCAGAACGCGGCGCTCGACGGTTACGCCAGCGTCAAACTGCTCGCACCCTATGTCGAGGTTTCCAAAGCGGCAATCGTGGCCGACGGCGCGAAACACGGCACACCGTTCGCGGAAACCTGGTCCTGCTACAAGGGCGGCAGCCTCCATTGCGGGCGCTGCGGAACCTGTGTGGAACGCCGCGAAGCCTTCCATCTTGCCGGCGTCGCCGATCCCACGGAATACGAGGACCGCGACTTCTGGAAGGCGGCGGTGTCGCAATATGCCGCGACGGAGGTGCGTTGATGTACCGCATCACCAAGGAATTTCATCTCTCCGCCTCGCATCAATTGGATCACCTGCCGACTGATCATCAATGTGCCCGGCTCCATGGCCACAACTACATCGTGGTCGTCGAACTCTCCGCAGAAACCCTGAATGAGGACGGCTTCGTTCGCGACTATCACGACCTCGCGCCGCTCAAGCGCTATATCGACGAGGCTCTCGATCATCGCCACCTGAACGACGTATTCGGTCATTCCAAAGTCACGTCCGAATTCCTGGCCAGGCATTTTTACGAGTGGTGCAAGCAGCGCTTCCCCGAGACATCGTCTGTCCGCGTCAGCGAGACGCCGAAGACCTGGGCGGAGTACAGGCCGTGAGCGCGGAGACCATTCGCGTCAGCGAGATATTCGGCCCGACCATACAAGGCGAAGGCGCGTTGATCGGATTGCCGACCGTGTTCGTCAGGACGGGTGGCTGTGACTACCGCTGTTCCTGGTGCGACAGCCTTCACGCGGTCGACAGCGCCTTCCGGGATCAATGGATGTCCATGTCGGTTGAGGCGATTTGGCAGGAGGTCACGAAACTCTCCGGAGGCAAACCGTTGACGGTGTCGCTTTCCGGGGGCAATCCGGCGATCCAGCCGCTAGGGCCGCTGATCGAACTCGGCCATTCCAACGGATACCGCTTCGCGCTGGAAACACAGGGGAGCGTAGCGCGGGACTGGTTTCGCGATCTCGACACCCTGGTCTTGAGCCCCAAGCCGCCTTCGAGCGGAATGCAGACGGACTGGGAGCAGGTCGGCAACTGTCTTCGACTTGCCGCCGGCGGGCCGGAGGTCGCGTTGAAAATCGTCGTCTTCGACGATGCCGACTACGCATTCGCCCAAGAGGTGAGCCAGCGCTATCCCGATATTCCCTTGTTCCTCCAGCCCGGCAACCACACGCCGCCGGCGCCCGATGACGACGACGCCCGTATCGATATTGACGGCGTAATGGACCGGATGCACTGGCTTGTCGGGAAGGTGACCGCCGACCAATGGTTTGACGCGCGTGTGTTGCCTCAATTGCACGTGCTGCTTTGGGGAAACAAACGCGGGGTATGACCCCGTGGGAAGCCTAGCGCTCCTGAAAAGCAAAGACATCGACGGGTTCGCCCAGCCCGCGCAGGGAGAAGGTGCCGAGCTCGTCCATGTCTTTCGCGCAACCCGCCATTTCAACGAAGGCCCGCGACAGGAGCACCGGACGCTTGACCTCCTTGGTCAGGCTTTCCAGCCGCGAGGCGATATTGACCGCCGGGCCGATGACGGTGAAATCCAGCCGCCGGCGCGAGCCGATATTGCCGTACATGACGTCGCCGACATGCACGCCGACGCCGTAGCGCAGCGGTTCGCGTCCGTTACCCTCATGCTGCCGGTTCAGTTGCGCCATCGACTCCTGCCCTTCGCGGATCGCCTGCAACAGATCGGTGCAGGCCGTTTCCTTGGTCAGCGGGAAGATTGCCAGCAATCCGTCGCCCATGAACTTCAGGATCTCACCGCCATAGCGTTCGATCGGGTCCGATATGGCATCGAAATAATCGTTCAGCAGATGGATGACATCGTCGCGGGGCCAGAGATCCGAGATCGCCGTAAAGTCGCGCAGATCGCAGATCATGATGGCCGCGCCGACGGTCGCGCCGCTGCCGCGCGTCGTGACCCCCGACAGGATCTGCTCGCTCGCATGCGGCCCCACATAGGTCTGCAGCAGCGTGCGCGCCATGATGTTTTTCAGCCTGATCTCGCTGACGAGCGTCAGCGCCGGCAAGAGATCGCGCAGGAAATCGACGTGCTCATTCGTAAAACCGCCCGGCCGGCTGGTGGAAAATGTCACGACGTGCCGTTTGCCGAACGTGTGTTCAACCGGCCAGGCGATATATTCGGTGAGGCCATCGTCGCGCAGTTCCCGGTAGAATGAATCCGCGTCGCCGTCGGCTATGCTTTCCAGCTGTCTGCGGATCTCTTCGGCACCCTGATGGATCGCATTGATCGGACTCGTCAGGAACTCCGGTGTATTTTCGATACCATAGGCGAATGTGTTGATCTTCGCCTCCGTCAGGCCCTCCTTCCAGAGGATACGGGCGCCGATCCATTGCGGATGGTTCGTCCTGAAATGCAAAGTCGCGCGGGCGACCGGCACCCCTGCCGCCATCAGCTTCCCGCACATTTCCACCAGGATGTTGTCGATGAAGCGCTCGTCGCGCGTCTCGTTCACCAGCCAGTCGAGAATCCGCCTCCGACGGACCGGCCAGATGCCCTCGTCCGTTTCAACGGCAGCTTTGGCCTTGTTCAGAAAAGACGACATCAGAAACTCCCGCTAAACCACACTTTCGGCGAGTACCGAATCCAGTTTCGCTGAATGTGGTCGATGAAGAGGCAAATGATAAGGGGAAGCTGAAATTAAGTCTCAGAAATCCCAGTCCTCGTCCTCGGTCGCGACCGCCTTGCCGATGACATAGGAGGAACCCGAACCGGAGAAGAAGTCGTGGTTCTCGTCGGCATTCGGCGACAGTGCCGACAGGATCGCCGGATTGACCTTGCAGGCCTCGGCCGGGAAGAGCGCTTCATAGCCGAGGTTCATCAGCGCCTTGTTGGCGTTGTAATGCAGGAATTTCTTGACGTCCTCGGTCAGCCCGACGCCGTCATAGAGAGCTTCGGTATATCTTGCCTCATTGTCATAGAGCTCAAGCAGCAGGTCGAAGGCGAAGTCCTTGATCTCCTGTTTCCGCTCATTGCCAAGTCGCTCCAGCCCACGCTGGAATTTGTAGCCGATATAATAACCGTGCACGGCCTCGTCGCGGATGATCAGCCGGATCATATCGGCCGTATTGGTGAGCTTGGCGCGGCTCGACCAGTACATCGGTAGGTAGAAGCCGGAATAGAACAGGAAGCTTTCGAGGAAGACGCTCGCGACCTTCTTTTTCAAAGGGTCGCCTGAAGCATATTGCTCCATGATCAGCGCCGATTTGCGCTGCAGGAACTCGTTTTCCTCAGACCAGCGATAGGCGTCGTCGACATCGGGTGTCGAGCACAGCGTCGAGAAGATCGAGGAATAGGAGCGGGCATGCACCGCCTCCATGAAGGAGACGTTGGAAAGCACCGCCTCCTCGTGCGGCGTCGCGGCATCTTCCATCAACCTAATGGCGCCGACGCCGTTCTGGATCGTGTCGAGCAACGTCAATCCGGTGAACACGCGGATCGTCAGCTGCTGCTCTGCCGGCGTCAGCGTTGCCCATGAGGGAATGTCGTTGGAAAGCGGCACTTTTTCCGGCAGCCAGAAATTGCCGGTGAGACGGTTCCAGACTTCGAGATCCTTGTCGTCCTCGATGCGGTTCCAGTTGATGGCGCGCACGCGGCTGATTGGCTTTACGGCGATGTTCATGGTGATTAAGTCCTTCCAATATCTGATTGCGCTCGGAGCCCCCTCACCCCGCCCTCTCCCCGAGGGGAGAGGGGATGTCGCGTCTGCCGCAAATGTCTTCTCCCCATCGGGGAGAAGGTGCCGGCAGGCGAATGAGGGGGCCATTTGCTCAACGGCTCGCGGCCGAAATCAATTCACAGCGTGCAGGAAACGCAGCCCTGCACCTCCGTGCCGGACAGCGCCATCTGGCGAAGGCGAATGTAATAGATCGTCTTGATGCCCTTCTTCCAGGCGTAAATCTGCGCCTTGTTGATGTCGCGCGTGGTTGCGGTGTCGCGGAAGAACAAGGTCAGCGACAGGCCCTGGTCGACATGCTGGGTCGCCGCCGCGTAGGTGTCGATGATCTTCTCCGCCCCGATCTCATAGGCGTCCTGGTAATAATCGAGATTGTCGTTGGTCATGAACGGCGCCGGGTAATAGACGCGGCCGATCTTGCCTTCCTTGCGGATCTCGATCTTCGAGACGATCGGATGGATCGAGGAGGTGGAGTGGTTGATGTAGGAGATCGACCCTGTCGGCGGCACCGCCTGCAGGTTCTGGTTATAGAGACCGGAAGCCATCACCGTTTTCTTGAGCGCCGCCCAGTCTTCCTGCGTCGGAATGTGGATGCCGGCATCGTCGAAAATTGCGCGAACCTTCTCCGTCGCCGGCTTCCATTCCTGCTCGATATATTTGTCGAAATAGTCGCCGGAGGCATATTTCGAATTTTCGAAGCCCTTGAAGCTCGTGCCCCGCTCGACCGCCAGCAGGTTCGAAGCGCGGATCGCGTGATAGGTCACCGCATAGAAATAGATATTCGTGAAATCGACGCCTTCCTCGGAGCCATAAAAGATGCGCTCGCGGGCGAGATAGCCGTGCAGGTTCATCTGTCCGAGGCCGATCGCATGGCTCTCGTCATTGCCCTTTTCGATCGAAGGCACCGAGGAGATGTGGCTCATGTCGGAAACTGCCGTCAGCGCCCGGATCGAGGTTTCGATCGTCTTGCCGAAATCGGCGGAATCCATCGCCGCCGCGATGTTCAGAGAGCCAAGATTGCAGGAAATATCCTTGCCCATCGTCTGGTAGGAGAGGTCGTCATTGTATTCGCTCGCCTCGCTCACCTGCAGGATCTCCGAGCAGAGATTGCTCATGGAGATGCGCCCGGCGACCGGGTTCGCCCGGTTCACCGTGTCCTCGAACATGATGTAGGGATAACCGCTCTCGAACTGGATCTCGGCGATCACCTGAAAGAATTCGCGTGCCTTGATCTTCTTCTTGGAGATGCGGGCATCCGCCACCATCTCACGGTACTTCTCCGTCACCGAGATTTCGGTGAACGGCGCGCCGTAGACGCGCTCCACGTCGTAGGGCGAGAAGAGGTACATATCCTCATTGTTTTTGGCGAGTTCGAAGGTGATGTCGGGCACGACGACGCCGAGCGACAGCGTCTTGATGCGGATCTTCTCGTCGGCATTTTCGCGCTTGGTATCGAGGAAGCGCATGATGTCGGGGTGATGGGCGTGGAGATAGACCGCGCCCGCGCCCTGGCGCGCGCCGAGCTGGTTGGCATAGGAGAACGAGTCTTCGAGCAGCTTCATGATGGGTATGATGCCGGAGGATTGGTTCTCGATCTGTTTGATCGGCGCGCCGGCTTCGCGAATATTCGTCAGCGACAGCGCCACGCCGCCGCCGCGCTTCGACAGTTGCAGCGCCGAATTGATCGACCGGCCGATCGATTCCATATTGTCCTCGACACGCAAAAGGAAGCAGGAGACGAGCTCGCCGCGCTGCTTCTTGCCGGCATTCAAAAAAGTCGGCGTCGCCGGCTGGAACCGGCCGGAAATGATCTCATCGACCATGTCGCGGGCAAGGGTCTCGTCGCCGCGGGCCAAAGTCAGTGCCACCATGCAGATGCGGTCTTCGTAGCGCTCCAGATAGCGCTTCCCGTCGAAGGTTTTCAGCGTGTAGCTGGTGTAATATTTGAAGGCGCCGAGAAACGTGGGGAACCGGAATTTCCTGGCATAGGCCTGGTCGAACAGGTCACGGACGAAATTGAAGGAATACTGGTCGAGCACTTCCTGCTCGTAATAGCCTTCAGTGACCAGATAATCGAGCTTCTCCCTGAGGTTATGGAAGAACACCGTGTTCTGGTTCACATGCTGCAGAAAATACTGCTTGGCCGCCATTCGGTCTTTGTCGAGCTGGATCTTGCCCTCGTCGTCATAGAGGTTCAGCATCGCGTTCAGCGCGTGATAATCGAGCGTTTCCGCAGCCTTCAGCGGCTTTGCGCCCACATCCCGCGTCAAATTTGTTCCCGTGTCCAAAATCGTCCCATCCCATCTTTGACATTGGCGACATCCTCGGAGGTTCCCAGGAGCTCGAACCTGTAGAGGTACGGCACCTGGCACTTCTTCGAGATGACATCGCCGGCAAGCCCGTAGGTCTCGCCGAAATTGCTGTTGCCCGCGGCGATCACGCCCCGGATGTTGGAGCGGTTTTCCGCATCATTGAGGAAACGGATCACCTGCTTGGGCACGGCCCCTTTACCGCCGTCCCCGCAATAAGTAGGCGAGATCAGCACGTAGGGTTCGCGAATGTGGATATCTTCAGCGCTGAGGGGAATGCGCGCCGCGCGCAATCCCAGCTTCTCGACGAAACGATGGGTATTCCCGGATCGGCTGGAATAATAGACGATCAGCCCCACCGCTCTTCTCCGATCAGGAGAGCGCGCTGATCATATCGGGACGGAAGCCCGCCCAGTGGTTCTCGCCGGCAACGACGACCGGAACCTGCATGTAGCCCATGCCGCGCACGCGATCGAGCGCCTCGGTGTCCTGGGAAATATCGACGATGTCATAGTCTACCCCCAGGCGATCCAGGGCGCGATAGGTGGCGGTGCACTGAACGCAGGCAGGCTTGCTGTAAACGGTAACGCTCATCATGTTCCTCGTGATGTCAATGAATTCAGGACGCAGGACTGGGATCGGGCGCCATGCGGCGTCCGGGGCAAAGTTTGATAATGATCTGGCAAAGTTGGCGCTTTAAACGCCCAATAGCATCCCTCGCAGGATGTGCGCGGGTGGCGGCCTTGATGTTCTCGACATGACTTCAAACCCCGAAGTGCTCATGCGGATGTTCGGGGGCAGTGCAACAGGCACGGATAGATTCCGTCTTCATGCACGCGACCTTCCGGACACCCCGCCCGTGGACGTTTCGTTCGAGGCAGGTCTCCTGGCTCACGGGTCGAAGCACCCTGCCCAGCCTTCCCGGAACCTCATGCTCCAGTGACCTGAAATCGGACAGTTGCTCGCCGCTCACAGTTGCGGGGGCAGCTCCGGCATTGCCGCGCCGTAATGGCGAAGCGCACCGTATTCCCATCTTAGCCCCCGATCCTCACGAATCGAAGGAACCTCAAACACTAGATATAGTACGCGAATCCCAATTCGCGTCAACGGATGGTTTGTGCATCGCGTTACGGGAGGTTTGAAATCACTGCATTCCTGTGAAAAACAGGGATAACGAAGGCTTAACGAAAAGACGCTGTAGAGAAGGGTCCGATAAAGAGACCCGGCCTGTCGCCAACTCCCAGGCTGGGACAAGCCATGCAAAACTCGCAACGTCATCCTCGGCCTTGTGCCGAGGATCTGCGCCGCTCAATTAAGCACCTGAAAATAAATGGTTTCTTGTCAAACAATTACAGCGGTCAGATGCTCGGCACAAGGCCGAGCATGACGGAGAGACCTTGTCGACAAACTGAGAGCCGGCCTAAGCGATGGCCCGCTCCGCGGTTTGGATTCTCGATCGCGCCCAAATCGGTGGTCTTTACATCGCCATTCGGGAAAAATTCATCCCTTTAAGCGAAGCAGCCTGAGCGCATTGATCGTCACCAGCACGGTGGCGCCGGTATCGGCGAGGATTGCCGGCCAGAGCCCGGTAATGCCGGCGATCGTCGTCACGAGGAAGACCGCCTTCAGGCCGAGCGCGATTGTGATGTTCTGCAGGATGTTGCGCATGGTCCGCTTGGAAAGCGCGATCATCCGCGCCACGTCCCCGACGCGCCCGTGCAGCACGGCGGCATCCGCCGTCTCCAGCGCCACATCCGTGCCGCCGCCCATGGCGATGCCGATATCGGCCGCCGCCAGCGCCGGCGCGTCGTTGATGCCGTCGCCCACCTTGGCGACGGTGAAGCCTTCACGCTTCAATTCGCCGACGACCCGCTGTTTGTCCTCCGGCATCATCTCGCCGCGCCAGTCGATGCCGAGCATGCCGGCAACGGCCGCCGCCGTGCGTTTGTTGTCGCCCGTCAGCATCATTGCCTTCACGCCTGCCGATTTGAGCGCGGAAAGTCCAGCCCCGGCATCCTCGCGCGGCTCGTCGCGCATGGCGATCAGGCCCGCGGCTGCGCCATTGACGAGCAGCACCGATACGCTCTTGCCTTCGTCATTCAGCGCCGTGATGCGCCCATCCTGCTCTCCATCGAGCGCCCCGCGCTCGCGAGTTGCGGACGGCGACAGCAGATCCAGGGTCTCGCCCCCGACTTTGCCGGTGACGCCCTTGCCCGGCAGCGCCTCCAGCTCGAAGGCCGGCGGCACGGGAACGCCGCCGGCCTTGGCGCGATTGAGGATTGCCAGCGCCAGCGGATGGCTGGAACCTTGCTCCAGCACCGCCGCGCGCGACAGGACCTGCGCTTCGCTCAAGCCGAAGGAAACGATGTCGGTCACCTGAGGTTTGCCTGCCGTCAGCGTACCCGTCTTGTCGAAGGCGACCATCGTCACCTTGCCGAGCGTTTCCAAGACCGCGCCGCCCTTCATCAAGAGCCCGCGCCGGGCGCCGGCCGACAGCGAAGCAGCGATCGCCGCCGGCGTCGAGATGACGAGGGCGCAAGGGCAGCCGATCAAGAGGAGCGCCAGCCCCTTGTAGATCCATTCGCTCCATGAACCGCCGAAAAACAGCGGCGGAACGACCGCAACGAGGGCTGCGACAACCACCACGCCCGGCGTATAATAGCGTGAGAACCGATCGATGAAGCGCTCCGTCGGCGCCTTCGATTCCTGCGCTTCCTCCACCAACTTGACGACGCGGGCGATGGTATTGTCGGCGGCGGCCGCCGTGACGCGAACCCTGAGCACCGCATCGCCATTGACCGTGCCGGCGAAGACGACGGCATCCACGCCCTTGCGCACCGGCGTGCTTTCGCCCGTCACCGGAGCCTCGTCGATCGCGCTCTCGCCTGATACAATGACGCCGTCTGCCGAGATGCGGTCGCCGGGGCGAACCATGATGATCGCACCGACGGCGAGGCTCTCCGCAGGCACTTCCCGCGTCTGCCCATTGTCTTCAAGCAGCGCATTCTTCGGCACCAGCGTCGTCAGCGACTGGATGCTTTCGCGCGCCTTGCCCGCAGCCACACCCTCCAGCATCTCGCCGACAAGGAACAGGAACACGACGGTTGCCGCTTCCTCACCGGCATTGATGATGACGGCGCCGACAGCGGCGATCGTCATCAGCATCTCGATCGAAAACGGTGTGCCCGATAGGGCCGCCATGACCGCACGCCGCGCGATCGGCACGAGACCGACCAGCATGGCGACGATGAAGGCATAGGGGGCGATTGCCGGCACGAGATGGCCGGCGGCATAGGCGGCAACGAGCGCTGCACCGGAAAGGATGGTCAGCCGCCCCTTCTTGCTCTGCCACCAGGGGCCGGACATCGGCGCGTGGTCGTGCCCGTGCAGGCCCTCGATTTCCTTTTCACCATGAGCGTGGTCGTGATCCCCATGATCATGGTCATGGCCGGCATGGTCGTGATCATGACCTTCGTGATCGTGATCATGGCCCGCATGATCGCCGTGATCGTGGTCGTGGCCCGCGTGATCGTGCCCATGGTCATGGTCGTGATGGTCATGCGTGCCGTGTTCATGCGCAGGCGCCGCACCTGCGGCAAGCGGCGCGACTGAATAGCCGAGCCCCGTCACCCTCTTCTCGATCGCCTTGAGGTCACTGCTGCCGTCATGCCGGACGGTCATCGTGCCCGCCATCACCGAGACGGAAACATCGGCAACACCAGCCACGCGCCGGACCGCCGTGTCGATCTTGGTTGCACAGGCGGCGCAGTCCATGCCGCCGACCCGGTATCGCGTCTCGCTCGTTTCAGCCATCGTCGCTTCCTTGCCAAACAGAAGCATCTCTCCTACATCCTCTAGCGACTAGAGGTGCAAGAGAAAAATAATGAAAAAGATTACGATTGGTGAAGCTGCGCGCCAAAGCGGCGTGAAGGTGCCGACGGTGCGTTATTACGAGAGCATCGGCCTGCTTGCGGCGCCGAACCGCAGCGAAGGCAACCAGCGCTCCTTCGAGCCCGCCGACATCAGCCGCCTCGCCTTTATCCGTCATGCCCGCGAGCTCGGCTTCGAGATCGAGGCGATCCGCACGCTGCTGACCCTGCAGGACGATCCGAACCAGTCCTGTGCCTCGGCCGACGCCATCGCCAAGGCCCGCCTCGTCGAGGTCGAGCAGCGCATCCGCAGCCTGATGGCGCTAAAAGCCGAGCTGGAAACCATGGTGGAAGGCTGCGGCCATGGCCGCGTCGACCAATGCCGCGTCATCGAAGTCCTCGCCGACCACGGCCAGTGCAGGCATTCGCACCATTGACGGCTTGCGCCATTGAAGGTGACCCGCGCCCGCACCAAAACTGCCTGAGACAGAATCGCGCGAGGCACCCATGAACCAGAAGCGGATTGCCATCATCGGTGGCGGCCCGGCAGGCCTTGCGGCCGCCGAACTGCTTTCGCTCTCCGGCCATGCGGTGACCGTCTATGACGCCATGCCGACCTTCGCCCGCAAGTTCCTGCTGGCCGGCAAATCGGGTCTCAACATCACGCATTCCGAGGACTATGCCCGTTTCGCCACGCGCTTCGGCACGGCTTCCGCCCATCTGCGCCCGGCCCTCGATGCCTTCACGCCCGCTGATGTCAGGGATTGGGCTGCAGGGCTCGGGACCGAGACCTTCGTCGGTTCCTCTGGCCGGGTTTTCCCGAAGGTGATGAAGGCCTCTCCGCTGCTGCGCGCCTGGCTCCGGCGGCTGGAAAACCAAGGCGTTACATTGCGCACCCGCCATCGCTGGACCGGCTTTGCCGAAGGGGGCTATGTTTTCGAAACGCCGGAGGGACGCGTCACAGTCCATTGCGATGCTGCCCTGCTGGCGCTCGGCGGCGCAAGCTGGCCGCGCCTCGGCTCCGATGCCGGTTGGTTGCCCCTACTCTCGGAGAGGGGCGTCGAGATCGACGCCTTCCAGCCCGCCAATTGCGGCTTCATCGTCGGCTGGAGCGCAAGCTTCAGCGAGCGTTTCGCCGGCGAACCGGTGAAGTCGGTCACCGCCGCCTCCGAGGCCGGCACGCTTCCCGGCGAATTCGTCATTACAAAAAGCGGCATCGAGGGCAGCCTTGTTTACTCTCATGCAGCCGCGTTGCGCGACCGGTTACGGAGCGATGACAGTGCCGTCCTGACGCTCGACCTTGCACCGGGCCGGCCGATCGAAAGGCTGGCGCGCGACCTTGCGCGGCAGGGCGCCAAATCGAGCTTTTCAAACCGCCTGCGCAAGGGCGCCGGTCTTGACGGCGTCAAGGCGGCTTTGTTGCGGGAACTCGTGCCCGAACGCGAGCGGACCGATCCCGGGCGGCTCGCCGGCATCATCAAGGCCCTGCCCGTGCCTGTTCTCGACACGCGGCCCATCGGCGAGGCAATCTCGTCTGCCGGCGGCATCCGCTGGAGCGGCATCGACGAGAGCTTCATGTTGAAGGCTCTGCCGGGCGTCTTCGCCGCCGGCGAGATGCTCGATTGGGAGGCGCCGACCGGCGGTTACCTCCTCACGGCCTGCCTGGCGACCGGCCGCGCCGCCGCGCGCGGCATCGATGCGTGGCTGCACGGATAGGCGCTGGCGCTCGCAGCCCTGAACAGCAAACAAGAACTTGCTTCAATCAGGCCGAGGCTGGATGAAATGTCAGGACAAGGCCGTTCATGCAGTAGCGAAGTCCGGTTGGCTTCGGACCATCGTCGAAGACGTGGCCGAGATGGCCGCCACAGCGGCTACAATGGACCGCTGTGCGCGCCATCCCGAAAGTGGTGTCGTTCGTGGTGCCAACGGCATGGTCGAGCGGTGCCCAAAAGCTCGGCCAGCCGGTGCCGCTATCGAATTTCGTTGCCGAAGAAAAGAGCTTTTGGTCGCAGCCGACACAGGCGAAATTTCCTTTCCGCTCCTCATGCAGCAGGGCGCTGGTAAAGGGACTTTCCGTCCCAGCCTGACGCAGGATGACAAACTGATCCGGCGTCAGCAGCTTACGCCATTCCTCATCGGTGTGGGTCACTGCAAACGTTTCGGCAGCGATCGCCTTGCCGGCCAGGCCAGAGCGAAGGGCAAGCGCCCCGAAAACGGTAGTCATCAGCAACAATCGTCTGTTCAGCATGATCGGGATCTCCCCATATGGCAAAGGCTTGTTCTGTAGGGAAATACGGGCGGGAGAAGTCTTTGTTACATTCTCACCGCTCAAACACCGAAATGTGATGCCGCGCCCTTCGCCGCACACTGACAACAGCCACGCGCCACCTGATTGCAAACCAGCGGCTTTTCTATCAGACTGTGCTGAAGTTCCGTGGGAGGAGCAGATGCACGAACAATCAGCGCATGCAGAGCATGTCTACACCTCTGCCCAGCGCGATTCCGCGGCGGCCAGTTCTCCGGTGGTCGCCTCCTGGCGGCGATGCATGACCATGCACCAGCTCGCCCCCGAGGACGAACGGGCGCCGCTGCGCCTGACCGATGAGGAATTCCGCCGTGCCCGCGAACAGTCCGGGCAGCTGATCGCCAGCGCGACGGAAGAACTCGATCGCCTCTTCACCACCGTCGGCAAGGCCGGCTGCTGCCTGCTTCTGACTGACAAGAATGGCATTGCGCTGGAGCGGCGGGGAGCGGCCGGCGACGACAAGGAATTCCGCGAACTCGGCCTCTGGACCGGTTCCGTCTGGACCGAGGCAAGCATCGGCACCAACGGCATCGGCACCGCGCTTGCCGATGAACGCGCCGTCGCCATCTTCCGCGACCAGCACTTCTTCTGCGCCAATACCAGCCTCAGCTGCACGACGGCGCCGATCCGCGATCACCGTGGCCAGCTGGCCGCGGCCCTCGACATCTCCACCTGCCGTGAAGACGTCAACGAGATGACCCTGGCAATCCTGACGCAGACCGTCCGCGATGCGGCGATGCGCATCGAGCTTAACCTCTTTCGTTCAGCCTTTCCCAGCGCCCGCTTCCTGATGGTTCCGGCCGGCGCCAATTCGGCCGCCGCCCTGCTTGCCGTCGACCGTCATGACCTCGTGCTCGGGGCGACGCGTGCCGCCCGCATCGCGCTGCAGCTGGACGACAAGCGGATCGCCGCCGGCATCCCGGCCGCCGATGCTCTCCGCGAGGCGAGCGTCTCGCAGCAGGAAGAGATGGTCGAGGCGGAAAAGGCAGCCTTGCTGCGGGCGCTGTCGCGCGCCGGCGGCAACGTCTCCCAGGCGGCGATAGCCCTCGGCATCAGCCGCGCCACCCTGCACCGGAAGATGAAGAAGCTCGACCTGCACTGATCGGCTCAAAGGTTCCGCCGTTGCGGCAATCGGAAGCCGATCCTGTCGCAAGTCTGCGACACTGTGCGCTGCGGTATCGAAGAGCCTCCCTGTTCCCTTCGACAAAACGCGCACATTTTCCTCCCACTGGTTCACTTGGGAACCTGGATCATCAAGGGAGGATGACATGCTTCATCAAAAGGTCGTCGAGTCACCGTTCAAGCTGAAATATGGCAACTACATCGGCGGCGAATGGCGCGAGCCGGTCGAAGGCAAATACTTCGAAAACCTGACGCCCGTCACCGGCGGCAAACTCTGCGACATTCCCCGTTCCGATGAAAAGGACATCAATCTGGCGCTCGACGCCGCCCATGCGGCCAAGGAAAAATGGGGGCGCACCTCCGCCGCCGAGCGCTCCAACATCCTCATGAAGATCGCCCAGCGCATGGAGGACAAGCTGGAATTGCTCGCCCAGGCCGAGACCTGGGACAACGGCAAGCCGATCCGCGAAACCATGGCCGCCGACATTCCGCTGGCGATCGACCATTTCCGCTACTTCGCCTCCTGCATCCGTGCCCAGGAAGGTTCGATCGGCGAGATCGACCACGATACCATCGCCTATCACTTCCACGAGCCGCTCGGCGTCGTCGGCCAGATCATTCCGTGGAACTTCCCCATCCTGATGGCGACCTGGAAACTGGCGCCGGCACTTGCCGCCGGCAACTGCGTGGTGCTGAAGCCCGCCGAGCAGACCCCGGCATCGATCCTGCTCTGGGCCGAACTCGTCGGCGATCTCCTGCCGCCCGGCGTACTCAACATCGTCAACGGCTTCGGTATCGAGGCCGGCAAGCCGCTGGCAACAAGCCCCCGCATCGCCAAGATCGCCTTCACCGGCGAGACGACGACCGGCCGGCTCATCATGCAATATGCCAGCCAGAACCTTATTCCGGTGACACTAGAACTCGGCGGCAAGTCACCGAACATCTTCTTCGCCGATGTGATGGCCGAAGACGACGACTTCTTCGACAAGGCGCTCGAAGGCTTTGCGATGTTTGCCTTGAACCAGGGCGAAGTCTGCACCTGCCCGAGCCGCGCCCTCGTCCAGGAATCGATCTACGACCGCTTCATGGAAAAGGCCGTCAAACGCGTCGAGGCGATCAAGCAGGGCAATCCGCTCGACACCGCGACAATGATCGGCGCCCAGGCCTCGACCGAGCAGCTCGAAAAGATCCTCGCCTATCTCGACATCGGCAAGCAGGAAGGCGCGGAAGTATTGACGGGCGGCTCTCGCAACGATCTCGGCGGCGAACTGGCCAACGGCTACTACGTCAAACCGACGGTCTTCAAGGGGCACAACAAAATGCGTGTGTTCCAGGAGGAAATCTTCGGACCGGTGGTCTCGGTCACGACCTTCAAGACCGAGAAGGAAGCGCTCGAAATCGCCAACGACACGCTCTACGGCCTCGGCGCCGGCGTCTGGAGCCGCGACGCCAACCGCTGCTACCGTTTCGGACGCGAGATCCAGGCCGGTCGCGTCTGGACCAACTGCTACCACGCCTACCCGGCCCATGCCGCCTTCGGCGGCTACAAACAGTCCGGCATCGGCCGTGAAACCCACAAGATGATGCTCGAGCATTACCAGCAGACCAAGAACATGCTGGTCAGCTACAGCCCGAAGGCGCTAGGCTTCTTCTGAGAAGCTTAGCCTGGCGGGAGGGGTCAAAACCCCTCCCCAACCCCTCCCCACAAGGGGGAGGGGCTTAACCCGCTGAACTGTCTTGCTTTGGAATTCGCGCATCTCCTTGCCGAGACTTCGGCGAGGAAAATTGCCGGAGCGGCACGATAGCCCCTCCCCCTTGTGGGGAGGGGTTGGGGAGGGGAATTCCCTCCAACTCTTGGAGGAAGAACAATGGAAACCACCGTCAACGGCGAACCGCGTGTTCTCGCAACCGACGCAGCCCTCGATCTGATTACGGAAATCCGGCGTGACCACCCCGATATCCTCTTCCACCAATCCGGGGGCTGCTGCGACGGCTCCTCGCCTATGTGTTATCCTGCCGATGAATTCATGATCGGCGACAGCGACGTCAAGCTCGGCGAAATCGGCGGCGTGCCGGTCTATATCAGCGCCAGCCAGTTCGAGGCATGGAAGCATACGCAGTTGATCATCGATGTCGTGCCAGGCCGCGGCGGCATGTTCTCGCTCGATAACGGCCGCGAGAAACGCTTCCTCACCCGCTCCCGCCTCTTCGGCGGCGGTGAGGCCTGCGCTGTGCCGGATGTGGCCGTCAAGGCTGTCTGATGCGGGTCGTACAGACCTCGTGCGCGTAGTTTTTCACCTGTAGTATTCCCATAGTACCTTCTGACCGCCGCTCTTTGTTAATCTCTGTCCGTTGGTTTCAAAGGAGGATACGATGCCAGCCTCAAAGATCCTGATGATCACGGGTGACTTCACCGAAGATTACGAAACGATGGTTCCGTTTCAGACGTTGCTTGCCTGCGGCTATACGGTCGACGCCGTCTGCCCGGGCAAGAAGGCGGGCGAGAGCGTCGCCACCGCCATTCACGATTTCGAGGGCGACCAGACCTACTCCGAAAAACGGGGGCATAATTTCGCGCTGAACGCCACGTTCGACAGCATACGCGCCGAAGATTACGATGCTCTCGTCATCCCCGGCGGCCGCGCACCGGAATATCTGCGCCTGAATGCCGACGTCATCAAATCCGTCCGGCACTTCTTCGATGCCGGAAAACCCGTCGCCGCCATCTGCCACGGCGCGCAACTGCTTGCCGCCGCCGGCGTGCTCAAGGGCCGGACCTGCTCGGCCTATCCCGCCTGCCGACCGGAAGTCGAACTTGCCGGCGGCATCTACGCCGATATTGCAATCACCGATGCGGTCTCCGACGGCAACTTGGTGACGGCGCCGGCCTGGCCGGCAAATCCATCGTGGCTGCGCCAGTTCATGGCCGTGCTCGATGCCGCAGCTCTGCTGGAAAGCAACGCCGCCTGAGGAAGGCGAGATCGGGAGGACGACATGTGCGAATTGTTCATCAAGGCGGATGCGCGGCTTTGGGAAAGCACCACCCGCTCGCTGCGCATCGATGGCATGGTCACCAGCGTCCGGCTTGAGAATTTCTTCTGGTCGAAGCTGGAGGAAATCGCCCGGCGCGACAGCATGAATGTGGTCCAGCTGATCACCCGCCTGCACCATGAATCGATCGATGCCGGCCACGATCTCGGCAACTTCACCTCCTTCCTGCGGGTCTGCTGCGCCCGCTATCTTGACCTGCAGCTCACCGGCGACATCCCGGCGGATGTTACCCGTCCGATCGCAGACCTCGACGCGCCTGTAATCCTTGGCCGCGAGCGAGCGAAATATCACTGAAGAGCCAGCCCGACGGGTCCATCGGCTGATGATGAAAGGCACTGCCCGCAGATAGCTCCGCGGGCAGTTCCGCAATATGCTCGATCTTGTCTTCGGCGCTGGGCTTGCGCTGCCAGGCAGCCTGGATCAAAAATGCATGGGCGCCGACAAGACAGGCGTAGCCAGGAGATCGAGCTATGAACGACCAGAAAGCCGTGATCGTCACGGGAGCCGGCGGCAATCTCGGCAGCGCCGTCGTTCGCGAACTGGCCGCATCAGGCGCGAAGCTCGTCTGCATGAACCGTTCGAGCCAGGAGCTGGAAGCCTTGGCCGGCGAACTTCCCCCCTCCACCGAGTTTTTATCGATCGCCGGAACGGAGCTCACCGATTACGCCTCGTGCGCCACCGCCGTCGCCCGGGCGGTCAAGCGCTTCGGCGGCATCAGCGCATTGGTCAACACCGTCGGCGGTTTCCGGATGGGGCCGGTCGGGCCCGAGGCGCCTGCGCAATGGGACATGATGATGACGGCGAACGCCCGTACCGCGCTGACGATCAGCGCCGCGGTTCTCCCGACGATGAAAGCCGCCGGCTACGGCCGCATCGTTCACATCGCCGCCGCGCCCGGCCTGAAGGCCGGTGCAAACCAGGCGGCTTATGCTGCATCGAAAGCCGCCGTCATCCGATTGACCGAAGCAATCGCGGCCGAATGCCGCGACGACCGCATCACCGCCAACTGCATCCTGCCAGGAACGATCGACACGCCCGAGAATCGCGCAGCCATGCCCAACGCGAAGACGGACGGCTGGGTATCGCCGCAATCGATCGCCCGCCTCGTCGCCTTTCTGATTTCGCCGGCCGCAGCCGTCGTCACCGGCGCGGCAATCCCGGCGACCGGCCGCGAATAGCGAAAGGATTCGTCCTTCCAGCCGGTGATGGGCCTCTGGTGTGAGGTACGGTCGTTTTGATAGTCTCGGAGAGGGGCTTTCGCATGAGGGCAATCGTTTCACGCGGTCCCTAATGCGGCGGACGCAAGACAGCGGGAGCTGGGGCACACGATGGCGTTGATGATCCTATTGCGGCGAAATTTGCCTGGCGGCGGTTCCCATGACTGACGGGCCGGCAGTACGAAGTATCGGCGAAACCAGCCTCCGCGGGGAATGGTTCCTCGGCGTCAGCATCGCAACCAGCCTGATATTCATCGCCTTCCCGCAACAGCTCTTCGGGCAGCTTTCCCACCCGTTTTGGTTCATCGTCGTTTTCGGGTGGCTGTTTGCCGTCGTTCTCGGCTCCGCCTTGTCGGTCGTTCGGCATGCCGATCGTCTGGCCGAACGGCTGAAAGAGCCTTACGGCACACTCATTCTGACGCTTGCCATCACCTCGATCGAAGTGATGGCAATCTCAGCCGTCATGATTCATGGCGAGAACAACCCAACGTTGGCGCGCGACACCCTGTTTGCGGTCGTCATGATCATCCTGAACGGCATGGTCGGTCTGTCGTTGCTGCTCGGCGCCTGGCGGCGGCCGGAACAGCAGCACAACCTTCAGGGCGCCAATGCCTATCTCGGGGTCATCGTACCGCTGGCAACGCTCAGCCTGGTCATGCCGACATTTCTTGCCGGCCCGGACGGACCACATCCATCGGCTCCGCGGCAACTGATACTCGGCGTGATATCGGTCGGCCTTTACACCACGTTTCTCTTCCTTCAGGCCGGTCGTCATCACGAATATTTCGCCGCCGACAGCAACCATCATGAGCATCAGAGCGATCAAGCCCCTCCTCGTGGGCCGGTCTGGCCTCATGCCGTCCTGCTTTTCGCCTACATGGGTCCCGTGGTCTTTCTGGTCGAACAGCTTGCCCTGCCGATCGACTACATCATCGAAACCCTGCGTGCTCCGACCGCGTTCGGCGGTGTCGTCATGGCCATCCTTGTCGCAACACCCGAGGCGATCAGCGCCGTGCGCGCATCCATCGCCAATAATCTGCAGCGCTCCATCAATATTTTCCTGGGTTCGGTCTTGTCCACGATCGGGTTGACGGTGCCGGCAATGCTCGTCATCAGCCGTCTCTACGGGCACCCGGTAACGCTTGGCCTGGAACATGGGGATCTGGTGATGCTCCTGCTCACGCTGGCCGTCAGCATCATCACCTTCGCCAGCGGCCGCACGCATCTCATGCAAGGCGCGGTCCATCTGGTGCTTTTCCTGGCTTACGTGCTGCTCATTTTCCAGCAATGACCCCCGCAGGAAATGTCTTCCTGCTGTCTTGCAGCCGCGGCTAAAGAACAGAAAAGTAAAGATTCCACGCTTCGTTCGTCTTCCGCTATGATCCCGGAAAATGTCACTCATCCCGCAGGCAATAGCGTCGCCTGCGGGATCGACGTGACAACCTGGAGGCCGGACTTGAGCTCATTGTTGCTTGGCGGGCTTGTATTTGTTTTTCTGTCGGCGGCAACGTCGATAGGAATGATGGTCCGCGCCCGCCTGCCGGATCACCATCTCAATTCGGAATCCAAAGACGTTATCCGGCTCGCGACCGCGGTGGTGGGAACGCTGTCTGCCCTAGCGCTCGGCCTGCTGATCGCATCCGCCAAATCGAGCTACGACAATGCCGAAGCGGAAATGAGAACAGCCGCAGCGCGAATATTGCTATTGGACCGCGTCATGGCCCATTACGGCCCGGAAACCGACGATGCGCGCCGGCTGCTGCGGGAACTCATAGAGAAGCGGTTGAGCCGCGGTTGGACGGCCGAGACCACCGACGAGGCATCAGGTACGGCGCTGGGGGAATATCAAGATATCGAAGCGGTTCAGGGCGACCTTCGATCGTTGTCGCCGCGGGATGACGTGCAGCGGTCTCTCCAGGCGCGCGCGCTTGAAGTGAGCGGCATGGTCGCCGAAACCCATTGGCTGCTGGTCGAATCCGGCCGTGAGGGCTTGCCCTGGGCATTTCTCGCCGTTCTCGTCTGTTGGCTCGGATTGCTTTTCTCCACCTTCGGGCTGCAGGCGCCGGTAAATCCAACAGTGCTCTCAATCCTGTTCGTTTGTGCCCTATCCGTCGCAGGTGCAGTCTTCCTGATCTCGGATATGGCCAATCCTTATGTCGGACTAGTCCGCGTTTCGGAGGCACCTTTGCAATCCGCCCTCGAACGGCTCGGAAAGCCGTAGCGACGTCTCCGTGCTTCGGCAGTTCAATTGCGCACCAAGGGCTATTGCAATTTGTAGCAATGCCGCGACATAATATCACATGCCTTGAACCTTCGGCAGGCCCGGGAGCCGCCGTCGAGGCGCGCATGAAGACTGGGGCTCGTGAATGTCGGGGCGGCGGCAATGCGTGGGAGAGTGCATCAGGCTCTGCAATTTTTCGTAACACTTGCCGGAATGGCAATTCTCGCCGGCTGCGAGGAGAGCGGCAACACCTATGTTCCTCCTCCGCCGCCTTCGGTTCGCGTCGCGCAGCCGGTCCAGCAGCCGGTAACGCTCTATTTCGAACTCACCGGCAATACCGCGCCGCTCAATTCCGTCGATATCGAGGCGCGCGTCCAGGGCTATATCCAATCCATCGACTATCAGGACGGCATGATGGTGAAGAAGGGCGCCAAGCTCTTCGGCATCGAGCGCGACACCTATCAGGCGCAGTTGGATCAGGCGAAAGCGTCGCTTGCCTCGCAACAAGCCTCCCAGGTCGGCGCGCAGCAGGAATATGACCGACAGGTCAATCTAATGAAACAACAGGTGACCACCCAGACCGCGGTCGACAGCGCCAAGGCGACGCTCGACGAGGCGAATGCCGCCATCCTCAATGCCCAGGCCAATCTCGAACTTGCGACCATCAATCTCGGCTATACCCAGGTTCTAGCCCCCTTCGACGGCATCGTCACGGATCATCTCGTCGATATCGGCGCGCTCGTCGGCATATCCGGTCCCACCAAACTCGCCAGCATCGTCCAGACCGATCCGCTCTATGCCTATTTCAACGTCAGCGAGACGCAGGTTCTGATGATCAAGCAAGATCTGGTCAAGCAGGGGCGCACTTTCAGGCAGACGGACCTTCCGAACATACCGGCGGAACTCGGCTTGCAGACGGAGGAAGGTTATCCGCACAAGGGGCATCTCGACTACGTATCGCCTCAGCTCGATGCCTCCACAGGCACGCTTCAGGTGCGCGCCCTGTTCGACAACAAGGATCACGCCATGTTGCCCGGCCTCTTCGTCAGGGTGCGCGTACCGGTCGGCCATAACGACAAGGCATTGCTGGTGCGTGACGACGCAATCGGCACCAACCAGCTGGGCAGCTACGTGCTCGTTCTCGGCAAGGACAATGTCATCGAACAGAAGCAGGTCAAGACGGGCCAGCGCGAAGGTGCGCTTCGCGTCATCGAGTCCGGCCTCGATCCAACTGATCAGGTCGTCATCCAAGGCGTCCAGCTTGCAATCCCGGGCAGCAAGGTTACGCCCGAGAAGATGGAAATGAACCCGGCGGCGAGTGCTGCCGGCGATGCAAAGGCCACGACCACGATGCAATGAATTCACCACCAGGCTTCATCTGAACGTCCAAGGACAACAGCATGATCTCGCGCTTCTTCATCGAGCGACCGGTACTCGCCAATGTTCTGGCGCTGGTCTTCGTGCTCATCGGCGCTGTCGCCCTGTTCCAACTGCCCGTGGCGCAATATCCGAACGTCGTTCCGCCGACCGTGCAGGTCACGACGCGCTTTCCCGGCGCCAGCGCGCAGACCCTCGTCGATACCGTCGCACTGCCGATCGAACAGCAGGTCAACGGCGTTCAGGACATGCTCTATATGCAGTCGACGAGCGCCAGCGACGGCACCTATTCCTTGATCGTGACCTTTGCCATCGGAACGGATCCTGATCAGGCGCAGGTTCTGGTGCAGAACCGCGTCGCCATCGCCATGTCGTCGCTTCCCGAAGCAGTGCAGCTTCAGGGCGTCACGACCCAGAAGAAATCGACAGCGATCCTCGGCTTCGTAACCCTGACCTCGCCCGACAGCCGCTATGACAGCCTGTTTCTGTCGAACTATGCCGTCATCAATCTGCAGAACGAACTCGCCCGCCTGCCCGGAGTCGGCAACGTGACCGTGTTCGGCGCCGGCCAATATGCCATGCGGATCTGGATGGATCCGAACCTGCTGCAGGCGCGCGGGTTGACCCCGCAGGATGTCGTCAATGTCGTGCAGCAGCAGAGCCAAGAAGTCGCGGCCGGCCAGATCGGCATCCCGCCCGTGCCGAAGGGGCAGGTCTTCCAGTATACGCTGAATGTCAACGGCCGGCTGAACGATGCGCCCGATTACGAGAACATCATCGTCAAGGTCGAAACCGGACAGGGTGGCCGCATCACGCGCGTGCGCGATATCGGTCGCGTCGAACTCGGCGCCCAGACCTACAGCCAGTCCTTCATGCAGAACGGCCGGCCCGCAGCCGGCATCGGCATTTTCCAGCTGCCCGAGGCGAACGCCATTGCCGTCGCGCAGGCGGTGAACGCGAAGATGGAGGAGCTCTCCAAGAGCTTCCCGCAAGGCCTCGAATATCATCTGCCGTTCGACACGACGAAATTCGTCAAGGCCTCCATCGATGAGGTCTACGTCACGCTGATCGAGGCGGGCGTGCTCGTTCTCATCGTCATTCTCGTTTTCCTGCAGGATTGGCGGGCGATGCTCGTACCCGCGACCACGGTTCCGGTCACCATCATTGGCGCCTTCGCCGCCATGGCGGCATTGGGTTTTACCGTCAACCTGTCGACGCTCTTTGCCATCGTTCTTGCCATCGGCATCGTCGTCGATGATGCCATCGTCATCGTCGAGGGCGTCGCCCGGCACATCGAGGCGGGCATGTCAGGCCGCAAGGCGGCGGAGAAGGCGATGGAGGAACTGCTCGGCCCCGTCATCGGCATCACGCTGGTGCTGATGGCCGTCTTCATCCCGGCCGCCTTCCTGCCCGGCCTGACCGGCCAGCTCTACCGGCAGTTCGCACTTGTCATCGCCGCAACGGCACTGATCAGCGCCATCAATGCCGTCACGCTGAAACCGACCCAATGCGCCCTCTGGCTGCGGGCGCCGGTGCCTTTGGAAAAACGCAATGTCTTTTACCGTGGCTTCAACAGGGGCTACGATTGGGGCGAACGCCACTATGCCGGCCTGATCGGATCGATGACCCGCCACAGCGGCATCATGGCCCTCGCGGCCCTTGCGCTGATCGGCGTCGCCGTCTGGGGGCTGACGCGCCTGCCGACCGCGTTCCTGCCCATCGAGGATCAGGGCTATGTGCTGATCAGCACGCAATTGCCCGACGGCGCCTCGAAGGAACGGACGGATGCCGTGATGGAAGAGGTCGGCAAGATCGCCGAGGCCACGCCGGGCGTCGATCAGGTTCTGACCATCAGCGGAATTTCCGTTCTCGACAACAATGCCAGCCTGCAGAATGCCGGTGTGGCCTATGTCGTCCTCAAGGATTGGGATGAGCGCGGCAAGGAGAAAGGGCAGGACCTGCTGTCGATCTACCAGCATTTGAATGGCGCGCTGCAAAGCGTGCTGTCCGCCAAGACGCTTGTCGTCGTGCCGCCTCCGATCCAGGGCGTCGGCAACGCCAGCGGCTTCACCATGCAGGTCGAGATCAGGAACGGCGTTTCCGACTATCCGCTGCTGCAATCGCTTGCCGATACGATCGTCAAGAACGGCGATGCCCAATCGTCGCTACAGAGGCTGAGTACGCCTTTCCGCTCGAACGTGCCGCAACTTGCCGTTTCCGTGGATCGCATCAAGGCTGAGACACTGGGAATCGCGGTAAGCCAGGTCTTTTCTGCTCTCTCCGGCTATGTCGGATCGAGCTATGTGACCCAGTTCAACAAATTCGGCCGCACCTTCCAGGTCTATGTGCAAGCCGCATCCGATTTCCGCGTCAGCCCCGAAGACATTCGCAACCTCAAGGTCAAGGCCGGCGACGGGACGATGGTGCCGCTCGGCACGGTCGTCGATGTCACCATGACGCAAGGTCCTTCTCTGATCAGCCTCTACAACCTCTATCCCACGGCCACCATCGTTGGCGCGCCGGCCGCCGGTTTCAGCTCCGGCCAGGCGCTCGATGTCATGGAGCAGATTGCCGATCACACGCTGCCCCCAGGCGTCGGCTTCGAATGGACGGCGCTCTCCTACCAGGAGAAGGCGGTCGGCGGTCAGATCTATTTCGTCTTCGCGCTCGCCATGCTCCTCGTCTATTTCGTCCTGGCGGGCCAATACGAAAGCTGGATTCTACCGCTGGCGGTCATATTGGCCGTGCCGCTCGCTCTCCTCGGCACGGTGGCGGTGCTGATGGCGGTGGGGGCCGCCAATAATCTCTATACCCAGATCGGCATCATCCTGCTGATTGCGCTCGCAGCCAAGAATGCCATCCTTATCGTCGAATATGCGAGGGAAAAGCGGGCGGAAGGCATGGAAATCCTCGACGCGGCCGTCGAGGCGGCGCGCCTGCGTTTCCGGCCCATTCTGATGACCTCCTTCGCCTTTATCCTCGGCGTCCTGCCGCTGGTGCTCGCGACAGGCGCCGGTGCATCGGCCCGCAAATCGATCGGCATATCGGTCTTCAGCGGCATGATCGCCTCGACATGCCTTGCCGTGCTCTTCGTGCCGTCCTTCTACGTCCTGTTGCAGCGCCTCGAGGAGTATTGGAAGCGCCGCCCCAAGGCCGAAGAGGTTTCAAAAGCCGAAATATCGAAGGTGGGATAGGGCAGCCGCAATCGCTACTGCACGATCACCTGCACGTAAACGCCGCCGCTCTTGGCGTAATAAAGGGAGCCGCATCGATAGTAGTAACCGCCGTAATAAGGGCCGTAGAGGCACCCCGGCGGAAGCACGGCGATCGTCGTCGCCGTCCGCACGACCCGGCGCGTCGTTCGGCGGGCAACACCCGCATAGGAGAGCGGCGTCAGCGGCCGGCCGATGACCGCCCCCGCCGGCGTGGCAAAGCCGATCGACAACGGAATGGCTCCCTGCCCTTCGATGCGAAAGTCGGTAAATGTCAGGACTCCGGCAAGGCCGAGAGCGAGCAGCAGCTTGTTGCGGTTCATTTCACTTCTCCCGTATCGGCAGGGGCCGGAAGCTCATCGAGCGATTGCAATTCGCTGAGATCGACCGTCTTCGCGCCCGCTGGAATCTCGATGCTGTAGGAAGCAGCCGCGACATCAGCCCCGCTCTTGAAATCGCTGATTTCGAGCGTGTATTGCGGCGCCTGGACGATGTGTTTGCTGGTGATGACGTAACGGCGCGGTATGGGTTGCGAACCGGCCTGTATCCAGATCTGCCAATCGATCTCAGGTGTTCGGAAGGCCAAGTAGTCGCACTCGACGCCGTCCACGAAAGCGCTGGAAATGTGCTTCGCCTCGGTGACATCGGTCATCAGCACGTCATAGACGTCGGAGGACAGCAGATCCGCGCCCGGCGCCTCCACGCCTGCGGTCATCATCCTGTCGATCAGATCATCGAGCGAACCTTTGCCATCGATCTTGGCATAGGCGTCGAGGTTCTTGCCGTGAACCGTCAGCGACGAGCCATCGAAACTGACATCGACGTCGGCAAAGCCGCCGGTCCGCGTGACACGCAGCTTGTCGGGACGCGTCAGATTGGCGGTGCCGGAGCTGACGAACTGGAGCTTCTCGAAATCAGGCGTCACCGCTTCGAGCGACGATTGGTAGGTAAACGATATTGTCTTCTGCGCCGCCAGAAAATCGGACATCTTCTTGAGCAGCTCTTTTGCATCATCCGCCCAGGCGCTCGTCGGCAGCGCCAAACTGACGGAAACCGACGCATATATGAACATCCGCTTCAATCGCGGAAAAGGGAAAGTCGATGACATGGCAATGCCTTTCGTTCGTGTCGTCATTGATTTCATCGAATTGCAGATGACGGCTCCGGGGCATGCCGCAGCCGGATATGAAATGTGAGAGATGCAAACCATGCATGCAGGCAGGCGAAGGGCCTTTCCTGCCTTGGCGGCACCGCGCTCGTCGAATTTCCCGCCGGAGCGCGATAGCCTCTTCCGGGGAGCAGCTTTCGAACGGGCGCTACAATCCCGAGGTCAGAACCCTATGGCAGGCCGGCGACACGCGCTGCAGATTGTCCCGCAGGCAGGCAATGCCCCGCCCTCCTCCCAGGGGCACCCTGCGGCACAAGGCCCGGAAGTCCGGTCCGCAGGTCTCCCTGAGGATCATCAATTCCTCGCGTGGAGAAAAAGCCGGCATCATGCCCGCGGGAGCCGGCGTAGTCGCCGGCGCCGCGCCAGCATTACCGGATGCCGGGGCCGATCCTCCCAATGCTGCAACGGCCTGCTGGCATGGCGCCGATAAAGCAGCGTTATGCTGCTGCAGGCAACTGAGCGCCTCGGCGCCTCCCGGCGTTACGCCGGAACATTGCGCCATGAAATCGCGCTGGCAGGCCGATTTGACCGCATTGCGCTGCGCCTGCGTCGGCTGATGCGCGGGCGTGCCGGTCGCGGGTGCCGGTGTTGTCGCCCCGGTCGTCGCAGGTGCCGCCGGGGCCGGCTCAGCCGATGTCGATTTGGGCTTGGTGCTAATCGCCGATACAGCCTTCCGGCAGCCTGCCGAAAGCGTGGCGCTATGCTGTTGCAGGCATGTGAGCGCCTCAATGCCCCCCGGCGTCACTCCCGAGCATTGCGCCATGAAGTCGGAGCGGCACTCTGACTTTATCGCATTGCGCTGCTCTTCGGTCGGCGCTTGTGCGGAAGCAATGCCGGCAGAGAGCACCATTGCGCAGAGCGCTAGGAAGCCCGATTTTGCCGACAAAAGACAACGTCTCCGATATGGAGGCGTCAGTAGAGAAGATGCCCGTTTTCGCATTACCCCCTCCCGTAACGCTTTGATTTACTTTATCAAACCGCGCCGTCTTTCTGAAAAGAACGACGGCCGCCGCCAAGAATGGACGGACGTTGCTTACTGAATGGAAATATTAGAGCGCCTGATCTACATATATTGGAATATTATTATTTTAGCAACTATCTAAAGCGTGACACAACCTTTCAGATATGCCAGCCGCACTTCAAGTCCCAGGCTTTCTGCCTATCTCGATGCCGAACGGTGGCGTCCTTTTGGACGACATACTTCCTTTCGAGATCGGTTCCGATTTCAGGTCGATACATCGAAAATCGATCGCATGCTTTTGCCGGACCGCCCGCTTCTACCGCCTGATTTCGACCGGCGTACCATCCGGCACCACCCGCCAGACCTCTTCCATTTCCACATCGGTGACAGCCACACAGCCCGCCGTCCAGTCCACCCAGCGGTGAAAGATCCCCAGCCAACCGAGGCCGTTGCGAATGCCATGGATCATGATGTCGTCACCAGGTTTCTCACCGCGCACGACGGCGGCCGCAGTGTCCCGAGCATCGGGATAGCTGATGTGCAGCGAGAGGTGGAAAGCGCTGCGCGGGTTCCGCGCATCGATCAGGTAGCTCCCCTCCGGCGTCCGGTTATCCCCTTCCCGCGTCTTCGCTTTCAGACCACCACGCCCCAAGGAAACGGCATAGGTTCTCAAGGTCTGCCCACCGCTGAATAGTGTCATCGTATGGCCGGTCTTGTCGATGAAGACGGAATCGGCCCGCGCATCTGCAGGCAGGGACGGCCCGGCATCCCGTCCAAGAATAGCAATCCCTGCAATTGCCGCTGCCCCTGCGCCAACGCCAAACACCAGCAGCTTCAACTTCATCGACGATTCCTTTGCCATACCTCCAGCGCAGATTGCGCACGCAGCGCGAGCTGGGCAAGACGCCTGGGAAGGCCTTTCCGGGTCTCTCGCTGGCGAGGAAACGGCCGCTGTTCTCGAGGCGGTTCCGGCTTCGGCATTTTTGACCCGAGCTGGATTGTTTTGTTGAGGTCCAGAAACGCAAAAAGCCCGCTGATAGCGGGCTATTTGGTAGTCCATAAAGGGAAGAGATTTGGTTGCGGGGGCAGGATTTGAACCTGCGGCCTTCAGGTTATGAGCCTGACGAGCTACCGGGCTGCTCCACCCCGCGCCATCGCAAATCGTTTTGATTTGCGTCAGTATATTAACACAAAAGGCCGCGTTAAGCGGCCCTTTAGTGACGGCATGGGCCGTTTGCTGTTCAGAGAAGATATTGAGTTGCGCTTTGCAGACCTGGCAGCGACCTACTCTCCCGCGTCTTAAGACGAAGTACCATGGGCGCAGGGGCGTTTCACGGCCGTGTTCGGAAAGGGAACGGGTGCAGCCACCCCGCCATAACCACCAGGTCGGCAAAGCGCAACTTAATGTTTGAGAAGCTGGCAGGCGTTAGCCTGTTTTTTTGAACACGTCTTACCTTTCGCGATGGCCGTCGGCCAGAGGCCGCAAGCGCAAGGCGCGTCCGCAGCGCCTTTGGCGCGTGAGGACAGAAGGTCAGGCTCATCGAACTTTGTTCGATGAGCATAGTCAATGAGAACGATCAAGCCGATCGAGCTATTAGTACCGGTAAGCTTCATGCGTTGCCGCACTTCCACACCCGGCCTATCAACGTGGTCGTCTTCCACGGCTCTGATAGGGAACACTCGTTTTCAGGTGGGTTTCCCGCTTAGATGCCTTCAGCGGTTATCCCGTCCATATATAGCTACCCTGCTATGCCCTTGGCAGGACAACAGGTCCACCAGAGATATGTCCATCCCGGTCCTCTCGTACTAGGGACAGATCCTGTCAATATTCCTACACCCACGGCAGATAGGGACCGAACTGTCTCACGACGTTCTGAACCCAGCTCACGTACCGCTTTAATTGGCGAACAGCCAAACCCTTGGGACCTGCTCCAGCCCCAGGATGCGATGAGCCGACATCGAGGTGCCAAACAACCCCGTCGATATGGACTCTTGGGGGTCATCAGCCTGTTATCCCCGGCGTACCTTTTATCCGTTGAGCGATGGCCCTTCCACGCGGGACCACCGGATCACTATGACCGACTTTCGTCTCTGCTCGACTTGTCAGTCTCGCAGTCAGGCGGGCTTATGCCATTGCACTCGACGACCGATTTCCGACCGGTCTGAGCCCACCATCGCGCGCCTCCGTTACTCTTTCGGAGGCGACCGCCCCAGTCAAACTACCCACCATACACTGTCCCGGACCCGGATGACGGGTCGCGGTTAGACATCCATGACGATAAGGGTGGTATTTCAAGGATGGCTCCACGGAAACTGGCGTCCCCGCTTCAAAGCCTACCACCTATCCTACACATGCCGACACGAATGCCAGTGTAAAGCTATAGTAAAGGTGCACGGGGTCTTTCCGTCTGACCGCAGGAACCCCGCATCTTCACGGGGAATTCAATTTCACTGAGTCTATGTTGGAGACAGCGGGGAAGTCGTTACGCCATTCGTGCAGGTCGGAACTTACCCGACAAGGAATTTCGCTACCTTAGGACCGTTATAGTTACGGCCGCCGTTTACTGGGGCTTCGATTCAAAGCTTGCACCTCTCCTCTTAACCTTCCAGCACCGGGCAGGCGTCAGACCCTATACGTCGTCTTGCGACTTCGCAGAGCCCTGTGTTTTTGATAAACAGTCGCTACCCCCTGGTCTGTGCCACCCCATAATAGTTGCCTAGCATGGGGTCACGCTTCTTCCGAAGTTACGCGTGCAATTTGCCGAGTTCCTTCAACATAGTTCTCTCAAGCGCCTTGGTATACTCTACCTGACCACCTGTGTCGGTTTCGGGTACGGTCTATACGGTGGAGCTATTTCCTGGAACCGCTCCGCTGCCCATCCAATCCAATAAGAATGAACAACTTGTGCAATCCGTCACTACCACCAGGCCCACGAATATTAACGTGGTTCCCATCGACTACGCGTGTCCGCCTCGTCTTAGGGGCCGGCTAACCCTGCTCAGATTAACTTTAAGCAGGAACCCTTGGTCTTTCGGCGAGAGGGTCTCTCACCCTCTTTATCGTTACTCATGTCAACATTCGCACTTCCGATACCTCCAGGAGCCCTCACAGGTCTCCCTTCATCAGCTTACGGAACGCTCCGCTACCACGTGTATTGCTACACATCCTCAGCTTCGGTGCATGGCTTCAGCCCCGTTACATTTTCGGCGCAAAGACCCTTATTTAGACCAGTGAGCTGTTACGCTTTCTTTAAATGATGGCTGCTTCTAAGCCAACATCCTGGTTGTTTTGGGATCCTCACATCCTTTCCCACTTAGCCATGACTTGGGGACCTTAGCTGGAGGTTAGGGTTGTTGCCCTTTTCACGACGGACGTTAGCACCCGCCGTGTGTCTGCCGAGTAGTACTCCCCGGTATTCGGAGTTTGGTTAGGATCAGTAAGACGGTGAGTCCCCATAGCCCATCCAGTGCTCTACCCCCGGGGGTATTCGCTCGACGCTCTACCTAAATAGATTTCGCGGAGAACCAGCTATTTCCGAGTTTGATTGGCCTTTCACCCCTAGCCACAAGTCATCCCAATCTATTGCAACAGATGCGGGTTCGGTCCTCCAGTTGGTGTTACCCAACCTTCAACCTGCTCATGGCTAGATCACTCGGTTTCGGGTCTAATGCAACAAACTATATCGCCCTATTCAGACTCGCTTTCGCTGCGCCTACACCTACCGGCTTAAGCTTGCTTGTTACACTAAGTCGTTGACCCATTATACAAAAGGTACGCCGTCACCCTTACAGGCTCCGACTGTTTGTAGGCATCCGGTTTCAGGTTCTATTTCACTCCCCTTGTCGGGGTGCTTTTCACCTTTCCCTCACGGTACTTGTTCGCTATCGGTCATGCACGAGTACTTAGGCTTGGAGAGTGGTCTCCCCATGTTCAGACAGGATTTCTCGTGTCCCGCCCTACTCTAGGACAATCGTGATATCTACGCGTACGGGGCTGTCACCCACTACGGCCGCACTTTCCAGAGCGTTCCACTTTAATCACAATTGCCACTGGCCTGGTCCGCGTTCGCTCGCCACTACTTGCGGAGTCTCGGTTGATGTCCTTTCCTGCAGGTACTTAGATGTTTCAGTTCCCTGCGTTCGCTTCTTACACCCTATGTATTCAGGTGTAGATACCTTATCACAATGCTTGGAAACCCAAGCCGACCGCAGTCAGTTTGGATTTTCCAAGCATTTAAGGTGGGTTGCCCCATTCGGAGATCCATGGATCAAAGCTCATTCGCAGCTCCCCACGGCTTTTCGCAGCGTATCACGTCCTTCATCGCCTGTGCATGCCAAGGCATCCACCAAATGCCCTTACGACACTTAATCGTTCTCATTGCCAATGCTCATCATCTCGCTGCCCGCATCCCGAAGGAAACGGCAACAGACCGGGTTACCTTTTACAACCCAGTCAATCCAACAATGCCATCGACGTGTTCGACCTGATCACTTTATTGGAGCTACGCCGAGCAGCTCGCTTGTGTCAGGTCTTAAGACCAGCTTCTCGAGATTTGATCCGATACCGCGCGGTCAGGCAACGGTAATCCGATCGTCCGTCAGACGTGGCCCAAAGGCCACGAACAACACGCGACAAACCGCTATGCGGTTTGCGCTGACGATCCAGAGCGACAAGCTTCCTACCTACCTCCAGTCCTTCCCCTATATCCGGCCGGCTAGGCCATCCATAGGATCAGCAGAACTGGGCTCGGACGCCATGGGCCAAAACCCACAACACCTGGAAGCCTCCAGATCAATCTTCTCTTCACAATGTATGCAGAACAGGCATCAGGCTCAAAGC
>NZ_CP099399.1:3880000-4067500 GCF_024721175.1 Rhizobium sp. Pop5
ATGCAGCGCAGCAATGCCGCCGTCGCCCATCAGGCCAAACATCGCCAGGTTGTAAAGAATAAATGGAATAATCATCAGCGGCATGGCGGCTATCATCGGCAAATCTCCTGGCGCGAAGAGAATACTGCCGCAAACCGTCGCCCTACATCAAGCCATTGCAAATACTATATTGCCGAAACGCAAAAGGCCGGCGTGACGCCGGCCTTGAAATTTTCGATCGGACGAGCCGGATCAGAAAATTATGCGCTTTCCTTCGGCGTCAGAACCTGACGGCCGCGATACATGCCAGTCTTCAGATCGATATGATGCGGGCGGCGCAGTTCGCCGGAGTTCTTGTCTTCGACATAGGTCGGAGCCTTCAGCGCATCAGCCGAACGGCGCATGCCGCGCTTGGACGGGCTCGTTTTTCTCTTCGGTACAGCCATTTTTCTTACTCCACTTGCGGGCAAAACATTCCCACGGCCAGACTGGCGGCCGAAACGGACATGTCGCGATTTCGGAAATTTTGCGCGCTTATACATGCAAGGCGCGGGCTTGACCAGTCCCCATGCGTATTTTTTGCGAAGCCGGCGATTCGAGCCTCAGACCTCGTAGTCATCCAATATCCAGGGCTCCGCGCGCGCTGCCTCTTCCCATTTCCGCCAGGCCGCATGCGCCTTCATCGTCGCCATATAGGCGAGCGTATCGCTGCCGCTGACGAGATCGTAGACATCGAACCGACTGACGACAGGCGCAAACATCGCATCCGCGCCACTGAAACCCCCAAAGAGAAACGGCCCGCCGGATTTCTGCAGAAGGTCGCGCCAGATGATTTCGATGCGGCTGATATCGGCTTCGACCCCATCCGGCAGCGCGATCTTGCCTTTCGGCCGGCGAATATTCATCGGGCAGGCGCCGCGCAAAGCCTGGAAGCTTGACAGCATTTCCATCGAAACGGACCGGGCGAGCGCCCGCGCGCCGCGATCGGCTGGCAGAAGGCCAGCCTCCGGATAAAGCTCGGCAACATATTCGATGATCGCCAGCGATTCCCAGATCTTCAACGCGCCGTGCTGCAGAACCGGCACACGGCCGGGCGGCGATATGGCCTTGATATGAGGATTGCCGCCCGGATAATCGAAGGGGATCACGACCTCCCCGAAATCGACGCTGGCGGCCGTCAGTGCCATCCAGGGCCGGAACGACCAGGAGGAATAGTTCTTGTTGCCGATGTAGAGCGTCGGTTTATCCATGGGCATCTCCCGTTCAGGCATCGAAATCGAAAATCAGCAGTTCGCGGAAATGATTCATGTCCTCGAACGCGCAGAATGCCGGCGGCGTAAGCTCGAAAACCGGAGCCTTGCGGCGAATATCCGCCGTCACCTCGTCGAGCATCGCCTGCCAGCGCGGCAAGGCTTCGTCCTCCAGCCGCTCGACCGGATATGCGAAGGTGACATGAAACTGGTAGTCCGCATGATTCGGCTGGCGATAGCCGAGAAGATCGGCAAATGCGTCGCGCCACGCGTGCATGATCTTGCGGTCCTTCTCCGTCGCTCCGTCGACGACCAGTCCTGACGGACGGGCTTCGACGACAGTGACCTTGAAGGACTCGGCCGTCGAGAAACCTTCGAGCCGTGCCGCCAGGAGTTCGGTCATGTCGTCGATCGGCGCATCGAGGGGAATATCGTCCGGCCAGTAACCCCGCCGGCGCCGGGACTCGATAATGCCTTCGAAAAGCGTCATGTGAAGGCTCGAGACCGGCGTGAAAAGGAACTGCGGGGCCTCGGCCATCGCCAGATATTTCTCCCGCGCCTCGATCAGCGCCATCTGCGTGGGCGACCCCTTCACAAGGTGACAGACGATGGTGTTGCCGGCTTCCGGCAGAAAGCCGCCGACCTCGCGATAGCGGCTGCCGAGATGCGTGGGCGGATTGGGATTATGGCTTTTTGAATAAAGGAGAAGTTCGGGGGAAAAAGTGATGATGGTCATGGCGACTCAAAGGTTGTGGTGGGACTGCACAGGCCCATATTGCAAAACCAAGAATGTCAGATGACGGTCGATCCTTCCAACGAGAAGTTCTGATCTCACTTATAGATGCATTTGATGTATTCGCCCGAACCCTGCGCCCGACGTTCGATGACGGAGGCGAGCGTCCTGAGCCTGCGGCCGGGCTTGCCGGCATTTCGATCGAAGGGGTTCGGAAGCGAGACGGCAAGCAGCGACGCCTGGCGCCGCGTCAGTTTCGAGGCCGGCACCTTGAAATGATACTGGGCCGCCGCCTCGACGCCGTAGATCCCGGGCCCCCATTCGGCGATGTTGAGATAGATTTCCATCAGCCGTTGTTTTGACAGCACGAAATCCGTACTGACCGCGAGCGGCAGCTCCAGCGCCTTGCGCACGAAGGATCGGCTGTTCCAGAGGAAGAGGTTCTTCGCCGTCTGCATCGGGATCGTGCTGCCGCCACGCGTCGCCTTGCCCCTCAGCGTGTCCTCGACCAGCATGCGCATCTCGCCCCAGTCGACGCCGCCGTGGAAGCAATATTGCCCGTCCTCTGACATCATCACCGATTGCACCAGAACCGGCGCAATCTCGTCGAGCGACACCCATCGGCGGTCATAACCGCGCAGTAGCACGAGATCGCGCAGCATCAGCGTCGAGACAGGATGGATGAAGGGTAGCACGTAGAAAAAGATCAGCGCGTAGGGAAGGATCAATAGCGCCAGCACGGCAAGAACGATGCGTTTCAATACACGGCGGTCTCCGAACCATTGCCGACGGGCCGGCGTCTCGACGCTCTCCTCTCTCTCCGGCGCTATATCCAATGTCCCCAGCCCGATTTCGCTCCTGTCGTTCTCATAACGCCTGCGCAGCGCTTATGCCAGAGCACATGGGAAATCTTGCGGCAGTCATCGACAATTCCGTTGCAAGCCCCCGTGCCTCATGCCAAACAGCGGCCATGGACGCGAACCGGGATACTTTCGAAACGAGGCTGAAAAACAACGCCCGCGAGATCGAGGCGCTGCTCGAGGCATTGCTTTCACCGGACGCCCTTTCCGATGAAATCGCCAGACCTGAGACCCTGCGCAGCGCCATGCATTATGCCGTGCTGAACGGCGGCAAACGGCTGCGCCCGTTCCTGGTCGCCGAAAGTGCGGACCTTCTTGGCGGCAACCGGCAGGCGGCCCTTCGCGTCGGCGCCGCGCTCGAATGCGTCCACTGCTATTCCCTCGTGCACGACGATCTGCCGGCCATGGACGATGACGACCTGCGCCGCGGCAAACCGACGGTGCACGTCAAGTTCGACGAAGCTACAGCGATCCTCGCAGGCGACAGCCTGCTGACCTATGCCTTCGACATCATCGCCGCACCGGAAACGTCCCTTCCCGACACGGGCAAGGTCTCTCTGGTATTAGCGCTCGCCCGCGCCGCCGGCCTCGGCGGCATGGCCGGCGGCCAGGCGCTCGATCTGGCGGCCGAAAGAGAGGCCCCCGACGAGGCTGGCATCATCCGCCTGCAAGCGATGAAAACCGGCGCGCTGATCCGCTTCGCCTGTGAGGCCGGCGCCATCATCGCCGGAAGCCCGGCTGACGATCGCCGCCGCTTGCGCGCTTTCGGCGAAAAGATCGGCCTTGCCTTCCAGCTCGCCGACGACATTCTCGACCTGACCTCGGATGCCGAGACCATGGGTAAGGCGACCGGCAAGGATGCGGGCCGCGGCAAGGGAACGCTCGTAGCACTCCACGGCATGGAATGGGCGGAAAGCCAGCTTCGCCAGCATGTCCGTGATGCCGAAGCGCTGCTTGCCCCCTACGGCGCCCGCGCCTCGATCCTTACCGCTGCGGCGCATTTCATCGCCGACCGGAAGAGCTGAGCCGACCGGTCAGGCTGACAGTATTTCCTTGAGAGCGGAAATCAGGTGGGCGCATTCCTCGTCCGTGCCGATGCTGATACGCAGGAAGTCCGAAATACGCGGCTTGGCGAAATGCCGGACGAGCACGCCACGCTCCCGCAGAGCGGCTTGAAGTGCAGCACCAGGCCGGCTTTCGTGCCTTGCGAAAACAAAATTCGCCTGGGACGGCAGCACCTCGAAACCCAGCGCCTGAAGCTCTCGAACGAGATTTTCCCGGGTGGCGATGATTTTCCCCCGGCACGCCTCGAACCACGCCTCGTCTTTGATCGCCGCCGTCGCGGCGACCTGCGCCAGGCGATCGAGCGGATAGGAATTGAAGCTGTCCTTGACGCGCACCAACGCCTCGATCAGATCCCGATGCCCCATTGCAAAGCCGACGCGCAGACCGGCAAACGAGCGGGACTTCGACAAGGTCTGGATGACAAGCAGGTTGGGATACTTGGAAATGAGCCGCACGGCGCTTTCGCCGCCGAAATCGACATAGGCCTCGTCTACCACCACGACCGCATCCGGATGAGCGGCAAGAAGCCCCTCGATCCCGGCGAGCGGCAGGCCGATACCCGTCGGCGCATTCGGATTGGGAATGATGATCGCGCCGCACGGTCTGTCGTAATCCGAGAGCCGGATCTGGAAGCTGTCATCGACCGGTATCTCGACCGCTTCGACGCCATATAGTAGGCTATATGTCGGATAGAAGCTGTAGGTCACGTCGGGATAGAGAAGCGGAAGATCGTGTTTCAATAGCGCCTGAAACGTATGCGCGAGAACCTCGTCGGAACCGTTGCCGACGAACACTTCTTCCGTCGTCAGGCTGAAACGGGCCGCGATCGCTTCGCGTAACTCCGTGCCGGCAGGATCGGGATAAAGTCGCAGACGGTCGTCCGTCGCTTGCCTGATCGCCTCAAGCGCCCTTGGGGACGGCCCGTAGGGATTCTCGTTGGTATTGAGCTTGACGAGGCCCGTGATACGCGGCTGCTCCCCCGCGACATAGGGCCGAAGCTTGCTGACGATATCAGACCAGTAGCGGCTCATCCGAATTCGCGAACCTTCATTCCGCCGCCGTCTTCCGGCCGAAGCGCTTCTCGATATAATCGACCACAAGCGCTTCGAAATCGGAAGCGATATTGGGACCGCGCAGCGTCAGCGCCTTCTTGCCGTCGATGAAAACCGGCGCGGCCGGCGTCTCGCCGGTGCCGGGAAGCGAAATGCCGATATCGGCATGTTTGCTCTCGCCCGGCCCGTTGACGATGCAGCCCATCACGGCGACGTTCAGCGCCTCGACGCCGGGATATTTCTCGCGCCAGACCGGCATGTTCTTGCGAATATCGTTCTGGATGTTCTGGGCCAGTTCCTGGAATACCGTCGAGGTCGTGCGCCCGCAGCCGGGACAGGCGGCAACAACAGGCACGAACTGACGGAAACCCATGACCTGCAGGATTTCCTGCGCTACCTGGACTTCGCGCGTGCGGTCGCCATTCGGCTCGGGCGTCAGCGACACGCGGATCGTATCGCCGATGCCGTGCTGCAGCACGAAGCCCATGGCAGCTGACGAAGCGACGATGCCCTTGGTGCCCATGCCGGCCTCGGTCAGGCCGAGATGCAGCGCATGGTTCGAACGCTCGGCGAGCATGGAGTTGACGGCGATCAGATCCTGCACCTGGCTGACCTTGGTGGACAGGATGATGCGGTTGCGCGGCAGGCCGATCTCCTCTGCAAGGGCCGCCGAAAGCAGCGCCGACTGCACGATCGCCTCGCGCGTCACCTGCCTTGCCGAAAGCGGCGAACCGGCTTCGGCATTCTGGTCCATCAGCGCCGTCAAGAGATCCTGGTCGAGCGAGCCCCAGTTGACGCCGATGCGCACCGGCTTGTCGTAGCGGATCGCCATTTCGATGATCTCGGCGAACTGCTTGTCCTTCTTGTCCTTGAAGCCGACATTACCGGGATTGATCCGGTATTTTGCCAGAGCCTCGGCGCAGGCCGGATGATCGGCCAGCAGCTTGTGGCCGATATAGTGGAAGTCGCCGATCAGCGGCACATCCATGCCGAGCCGCAGCAGCCGCTCGCGGATCTTCGGGACGGCGGCGGCACTCTCGTCGCGATCGACGGTGATACGCACCAGCTCCGAGCCCGCCCGGTGGAGAGCCGCGACCTGCGCGACGGTCGAATCGATATCGGCGGTGTCCGTATTCGTCATGGATTGCACGACAATCGGCGCGCCCCCGCCGACGATGACGCCGCCGACATCGACGGCGACAGAAGCGCGGCGCGGTTTCGGATCAAAATCGGCGGCTGAAGACATGAACAGTTCTTGCACCCCTAAAAATAGTGCCTTTCAGGTGGATCATGACCGCTTTCTTGTCAACCGCCCACCATATCACTTTTGTTTGGGGCGGCTCAGTGACCGCCTCCGGAGACCCCATCGGCATAATGGGCCAGCCTGGAAAACGCCAGAACGACCAGCAGCAGCACCGGCAGCGCCATGAAGACGACCGCAAAGCCGACATGCTCGGCGACGAAGCCGATCACCGACGGCGCGACCAGCATGCCAGAATAACCCATGGTCGTGACGACCGAGATACCGATGCCGGGCTTGAGGCCGGGAATATTGCCCGCCGCCGAAAAGGCGATCGGCACCATGTTGGAAATGCCGATGCCGCAAAAGGCAAAGCCCAGAATGGCGATCTCGGCATCGGGCGCCAAGCCTGCAAGCAGCATGCCGACGATGGCAAACAAAGTGCAGATCCGCAGCGTTTTGACGCCGCCTAGACGGTCGCGCACCAGGTCGCCGGCAAAGCGCATGATTGCCATCGTCGCCGAAAAGGCTGCGAAGCCAAGACCGGAAAGGGCCACGGACGCATCCATTTCCTGGCGGAGATAGAGAGCGCCCCAGTCCAGAACCGCACCCTCAGGCACCATGGAGAACAGGGCCATCAAACCGAGCAGCCAAGGCAGCGGCACCATCGGCAATCTTGTCTTTTCCTTCTTGGTGTCGGGATGCGGGGGATCGGCAAGGATCATCGGCCATGCAACGGCCAGGAAGATCGCCGCCAGCATCGTCGCCAGTTCGGCATGGCCGAGAATGCCGAGCTTGGAAATCACGATGCCGCCGAGACCCGAACCTATCAGTCCGCCCAGGCTCCAGAAAGCGTGGCAGGACGACATGATTGCACGACGCATGGATTTCTCGACCGACACCGCATTGGCATTCATCGCCACATCCATTGCGCCGATGAAGCCGCCAAACAGGAAGAGCGAGATTGCCCCGGTGATCACATTTGGCGCGAGCGTCAATGCCAGCAGCAGCGGCAGCACGCAAACAGCCAGGGCCTGAACGACGACGCGCGAGCCATGTTTGGCGATCTGCGCGCCGGCAATCGGCATCATGACCAGCGAGCCGACGCCGAAGACGAGGATCATCAGCCCCAGTTCGAACTTGCTCAGTGCCAGACGCTCGGCAAAATCCGGGATCTTCGGGGCCCAGCAGCCAACGACAAAGCCGTTCATCAGAAAGAGCAGGGAAACCGCCGCCCTGCTCTTGGTAACGAAGCCGCTCCGGACCCCCGGCGCACTTACATGACTATCCATTTTCCGGTCTTTCCTCATTGCCGGGCTTGCTCGCGCCCGGTTTCCCTAAACTCTATGACGACGCCTCAGTTCATTTTCTCGGCGATAACGGTCCTGCATCCGCGCTCGCGGTAACGGTCGAGAATGGCCGGATCGGCATCGTGCTCGACGACCAGGCATTCGCAATGGGAAACCGGCAGGATGCTATGGGGGGCAGCCGTGCCGAATTTCTCCGAGGTTGCGGCGACCAACACCTTCTTGCTCCTTGATGTGGCAAACCGCTTGAGTTCCGCATCCTCGAAGCCGAACACAGTGATGCCGGCCTCGAGATCGACGCCGCAGGCGCCGAGAATGCAGAGATCGGGCGAAATCTGCTCCATATCCCGCAAGGCCTTGGCGCCGAGCGAGCCGCCCGTCTGCCGGTCCACCATGCCGCCGATCAGGATGACGTTGACAGCAGGCTTGTCGATGAGTGCTGCGGCAATCACCGGCGCATTGGTCGCAGCCGTCAGTTCGAGTTCGGCCGGCAAGGCATTGGCGATCGCCAGATTGGTGCTGCCGGCATCGAAGAACACGCACGAACCGGCAGCGATCTGCTTTGCCGCAGCGCGCGCCAGGGCCTGCTTGCGGTCGGCGGCAAACCCCACGCGCTGCGTCAGACTTCCATGCGCCGGAGAAACCGGCAGGGCGCCGCCATAGACCCGTTCGCACAGCCCCGCCGCCGCCATCTCGCGCAGATCGCGCCGCACCGTATCTTCAGAGACGCCGAATTCGAGCGCAAGTTCCGCAGCCAGCACGCGGCCGTTCAGCCGTAACCGCTCGGCAATGACGCCTTGACGCTCTCGCAACAGAAAATCCTGCATGTTCCTACCGGATCAATATGTGAAACGTTAGAAACGTGCATAAACGCTTATGACCGTGCAGGCAACATGCACGGTCACACGTTTTCTGACGTAATGAAACAAAGCTCCACTACTTGGCGAAACCGCCTATTGACCGTCCCGAAGGGCAGGAATATCGATTCAGCCATTCCCGATTCCCGCCAGCATACCCGCCACCTGGTGCTTCCCGTGAAAAACTCCGTCAGCCTGGGCATCCTGCTCACGAGCCTCGCCTATATGGCGTTCACCTTTCATGACGCCATCATCAAGATCCTGGTGGTCAGCATCCCAGTCTGGCAGATCTTGTTTTTCCGTAGCCTGACAATCCTGCTCGGTTGTCTCGCCTATGGTCGCGCCAAGCTCGTCCGTCAGACGATGACGTCGCCGATCATTAAGCCGATGATTGCCCGTAGCGTCCTTCTACTCTCCGCCTGGCTTTCCTATTATTCCGCCGCGAGCCACCTGCAGCTTGCCGAGGTGACGACGCTTTATTACGCAGCACCCGTTGTCGGCACCCTGCTTGCGTGGTTCATCCTGAAGGAGGAGGTCACGCCGGCGCGCTGGCTGGCCGTTGGCGTCGGTTTTGTCGGCGTACTCATCGCCTGCAATCCGATCGGTCTCACCATTTCCTGGCCGGTCTATCTCGCGCTGCAGGCAGCCGTTCTCTGGGCCTCGGCCATGGTGCTGCTGCGCAAGACCTCGCTGCACGAGAAGACCATCGTCCAGCTGACCGTTTCCAACGTCTTTTTCCTTGTGATGACTGGCGTTGCCGTTCTTTACACCTGGCAAACGCCCGACATGACACAACTGGCGCTTCTCATTGCCACCGGCGTCGTTGCCGGCTCGGCCCAGTTCGCTCTCTTCGAGGGCATGCGCCGGGCGCCCGTCTCCGTGCTTGCGCCGTTCGAATATACCTCTTTGGGCTGGGCCTTCATCCTCGGCTATCTGATCTGGACGGATATCCCCGGCTCGAACGTCTTCGCCGGTGCGTGCTTGATCCTCGGCGCCGGATTGATCATCATCGTCAGCGAAAGGCTGCGCCGCCGCGCTGCGGCTTGACACCCGTTTTCCGTGGAATTGATGATTCAAGCGGACGCTTGAGAAAAATATTTGCAGTTGCTGCTTTTATTCGCAGTTTTCTACGCTTCCGGCGCCCTAGTTTTCTGCAAAGTATCGCTCATCCGATCACAACCTCCCAAGGATGGACAGAACAATGAACTGGTTGAAAACCGTCGCCGCCGCCGCTCTCATTCAGGCTGCCGCCCTCCTGCCCGCCCATGCCGGCGAAAACCTCGCCGCCATCAAATCGGCCGGTGTCTTCAAGATCGGCACCGAAGGCACCTATGCGCCTTTCACCTATCATGACGAAAGCGGCAAGCTCGTCGGCTTCGACGTCGAGATCGGCGAAGCGATCGCCGCCAAGCTCGGCGTCAAGGCCGAATTCGTCGAAGGCAAGTGGGACGGCCTGATCGCCGGTCTCGACGCCAAGCGCTACGACACGGTTATCAACCAGGTCGGCATCACCGAAGCGCGCAAGCAGAAATATGATTTCTCCGAACCCTATATCGCTTCCAAGGCCGTGCTGATCATTCGCGAGGGCGACGACAGCATCAAGACCTTCGCCGACCTCAAGGGCAAGAAGGCTGCCCAGTCGCTGACCAGCAACTTCGGTAAGATCGCAACCGAATCCGGTGCCGAACTCGTCGGCACTGACGGTTTCGACCAGTCGATCCAGCTCGTGCTCACCAAGCGCGCCGATGCGACGATCAACGACAGCCTCTCCTTCCTCGATTTCAAGAAGCACAAGCCGGACGCACCGGTGAAGATCGCCGCCGAGCAGGAAAATGCCGATTACTCCGGCGTCATCATCCGCAAGAGTGAGCCGGAGCTGCTTGAAGCAATCAACAAGGCGCTCGCCGACATCAAGGCCGACGGCACTTACAAGAAGATCGCCGATAAGTATTTCGGTCAGGACGTTTCGAAGTAAGTCCCGCTAAGAGAAAAGGCCCCTCCCCAACCCTCCCCACAAGGGGGAGGGGCTTAGGCGGCGGACCGCCTCATTTCAAAAAAATCGCCGCGGCCTGCAGCTCGGTTGCTATTTCGTGCCAAGCGAGCGACTAGATTAAGTCCCTCCCCCTTGTGGGGAGGGGGTTGGGGAGGGGTATTTCGAGATATCCCTGCTCAACCCCACGAGAGAGAATACCTGTGGCGCACTGGCTCCAACTGATGGCGGAATCACTTCCCTCGCTCCTCTGGGCGGGCCTGATCTTCACGATCCCCCTCACCCTGCTGTCCTTCATCTTCGGCCTGGCTCTCGGCCTGATCACCGCGATCGCCCGCCTTTTCGGTCCGGCTCCCGTTGCGGCCATCGCCCGCTTCTATGTCTGGGTCATCCGCGGCACGCCGCTGCTCGTCCAGCTCTTCGTGATCTTCTACGGCCTGCCGAGCATCGGCATCCTGCTCGACGCTTTTCCGGCCGCTCTCATCGGCTTTACATTGAATATCGGCGCCTATAGCTCCGAGATCATCCGTGCCGTTATCTCCTCGGTGCCCAAGGGCCAATGGGAGGCCGCCTATTCGATCGGCATGAGCTGGCGCCAGGCGATGAGCCGGACGATCCTGCCGCAGGCCGGCCGCGTCGCGGTGCCACCTCTATCGAACACCTTCATCTCGCTTGTGAAGGATACGTCGCTTGCAGCCGCCATCACCGTGCCGGAACTTTTCCAGGCCGCACAGCGCATCGTCGCCACCACCTATGAGCCGCTCATCCTTTATATCGAGGCAGCGCTGATCTATCTCGTCCTCAGCTCCGTCCTCTCGCAGTTGCAGGTGCGGCTGGAACGGCGTTTCGCGCGTTATGGCGGCATGCTGGAGGCAAATGCATGATCGAGCTTTCCAACATCGAAAAGCGCTTCGGCGATGCCGTTATCCTGAAGGATATCAGCATCCGTATTCCGGAAGGCAGCGTCACCGCCCTGGTTGGCCCGTCCGGCGGCGGCAAGAGCACGCTGCTGCGCTGCATCAACCTGCTTGAAATTCCGACATCAGGCACGATCCGTCTCGGAGAGGAGACGCTCTCCTTCGCGCCAGGCAAACGAACGGGTTGGCCAGCGATCCAGAAGATCCGCCGCCAGACCGGCATGGTCTTCCAGAACTTCCAGCTCTTCCCGCATCAGACGGCGATCGAGAACGTCATGGAAGGGTTGGTGACGGTCTTGAAGTGGCCGCAGGAAAGGGCACGCCAGCGCGCTACCGAGCTGCTGACCAAGGTCGGCATGGCGCACAAGACCGATGCCTGGCCGGCGACACTTTCGGGAGGCCAGCAGCAGCGCGTGGCGATCGCCCGGGCGCTTGCGCCTTCACCGCGCGTGCTGCTCTGCGACGAACCGACCTCGGCGCTCGATCCGGAACTTTCGGCGGAAGTGGTCGATGTGCTGGGCCAGCTTGCCCGCGAGGGCACGACGATGGTCATGGCGACCCACGATCTCCGCCTCGCCTCCAAGATCGCCAATGACGTCGTTTTTCTGGAAGCCGGCAGCGTGGTGGAAACAGGCAGCGCCAGAGCGATTTTCAGCGCGCCGGAGCGTGAACGCACCAAGCGTTTCATCTCGACGATCAACGCCGCCCATACTTACGATATCTGAATTGTCTCACGTGAATCGCGATTCACGTGAGACACTTTAAGCGTTATTTGGCCGCTTCTGCGCGGCCTGTTCAGGCCGAAGTGACGACCGAGCGCGCTGCCTTCAGCGCATTGCCCCACCAGATGAGCTGATCGAGCTGATTCTTCGCCGCCTCGTTGAGGTGCGGGTAATCGCCAAGGCTCTTGCCTTCCTTGAGCACGCTCAGATATTCGCTGAAGGCGATGTGCACGCCCGTCTTCACCGAAGCGGCGCCCATTTCCACGAAGATCAGGCGAAGCTGCTCGACGGCACGTGCACCGCCGACGCCGCCATAGCCGACGAAAGCGACCGGCTTCTGGATGAATTCGCCGAGATCGATGGCGTTCTTCAGAACCGCCGTCGGCGCATGATTGTACTCGGCGACGGTGAATATGAAGCCGTCAAATTCGCGCAGCTTCTTCTTCCAGCGCTCGGCGGTGTCGCTTTCCGCCGTGGTGGCGCGTGCTTCGCCAAAGAAATGCATGGGATAATCGAGAAGGTCGAGAACCTCGACTTCGAGATCGGAGCGTTGGCCGACGAGCTCGGAAATCCATTTTGCCGGATGTTCGGCGAAACGGCCAATACGAGTGCTGCCGACAATGACGGCGATCTTCAATTTGCTCATGAAATCGTTTCCTGATTGATCTTAGGAGGGCGGGCGCGCAAGTCTACGAAAAAGCCTCCCCACCGGGCAAGGCGAGGAGGCCGCTAGCTTCGAAAAAACCGGCCTTTTAACAGCCCAGCTCTACACAATCGGGTGATCAGCCCGACCTAGCAAGGACGGGCGGACGAAACCTTTCGTGCCCTTCGCTCATCCGCCGTAAACCACCAGCAGGTCCTTGGCGTCGATCTGGTCGCCGGCTTTGACCAGCACTTCGGCGATCGTCCCATCCTTTTCGGCATGGATCGCGGTTTCCATTTTCATCGCCTCGATGGAGACGAGCACGTCGCCGGCATTGACGACCTGACCGGGCGAGACGAAGACACGGCTGATGACGCCGGGCATCGGCGCGCCGACATGGGCGGCATTGCCGACTTCAGCCTTGCGGCGGACGGCAGCACCGGTCGCCCCATGGGCCCGATCCGGCACCTTGATGCGGCGCGGCTGGCCGTTGAGCTCGAAGAAGATGGTCACCATGCCCTGGCTGTCGGTGGCACTCATCGCCTGGTTGACGATGACGAGTGTCTTGCCCTTTTCGATATCGGCAAACAGTTCCTCGCCATCCCCAAGCCCGTAGAAATAGGCCGGCGTCGGCAGCACCGAGACCGGGCCGTATGTATCGGAGGCGAGCGCAAAGTCGGTGAAGACCTTCGGATACATGAGGTAGGAAGCGAATTCGAAGTCGCTGACCCCGCGCTCGAGCTTGGTCTCGATGACTTTACGCTCGGCATCGAGATCGGCTTCCTTGAGCAGCGAGCCGGGACGCACCGTATAGGGTTTCTCGCCCTTCAGCGCCTTCTTCTGCAGCGCTTCCGGCCATCCCGACGGCGGTTGGCCGAGGTCGCCCTTCAGCATCGAGACCACCGATTCCGGGAAGGAGACTTCGCGGTCCGGGCTGACGACATCGGCGACCGTCAGGTCCTGGCTGACCATCATCAGCGCCATGTCGCCGACGACCTTGGAGGACGGCGTCACCTTGACGATGTCGCCGAACATCTGGTTGGCGTCGGCGTAGGCCTGCGCCACCCGATGCCAGCGGGTCTCGAGGCCGAGCGAACGGGCCTGTTCCTTCAGGTTGGTGAACTGGCCGCCGGGCATTTCATGGAGATAGACTTCCGATGCCGGACCCTTGAGGTCGCTTTCAAAGGCGGCATACTGGTTTCGCACCGCTTCCCAGTAAAAGGAGATGCGGCGGATCCATTCCGGATCGAGGCCGGGATCGCGCTCGGACCCTGCAAGCGCCTCGACGATCGAGCCGAGACAGGGCTGCGAGGTGTTGCCGGAAAGCGCATCCATTGCCGCATCGACGGCGTCGACACCGGCTTCGACCGCGGCAAGAACGGTCGCCGCTGCAATGCCCGAGGTATCATGCGTGTGGAAATGGATCGGCAGGCCGGTCGCCTCGCGCAGCGCCTTGAACAGAACCTTCGCCGCCGCCGGCTTCAGGAGGCCGGCCATGTCTTTCAGCGCGATGATATGCGCACCGGCCTTTTCCAGCTCGACGGCGAGGTCGGTATAGTACTTGAGATCGTACTTCGGGCGCGCCGAGTTCAGGATGTCGCCGGTATAGCAGATCGCCGCCTCGCAGAGCTTGTTTTCCTCGGCAATCGCATCCATCGACACCCGCATGTTCTCGACCCAGTTCAGGCAGTCGAAGACGCGGAAGAGATCGATACCGCCCTTGGCGGCCTGGCGGACGAAATATTTGACGACATTATCGGGATAGTTGGTGTAGCCGACGCCGTTGGCGCCGCGCAGCAGCATCTGTAAGAGAAGGTTCGGCGCCCCCTCGCGGATCAGCGCCAGCCGCTCCCACGGATCTTCCGTCAGGAAGCGCATCGAGACGTCGAAGGTGGCGCCCCCCCAGCATTCGAGCGACAGCAGGTTCGGCAGCGCATGCGCATAAGTGCCGGCGATGCGGGCGATGTCATAGGTACGCATGCGGGTGGCGAGCAGCGACTGGTGGCCGTCGCGCATCGTCGTGTCGGTCAGCAGCACGCGCTTCTCGTTGCGCATCCATTCGCCGAATTTCTTCGGGCCGAGCGAGTCGAGAAGCTGCTTGGTGCCGTCCTTCACGGTGTTGCCGTTGGTATAGGGCACCACCGGCTGGGCAGCATTCTCAAGCGGCCGCGGCCGATCCTTGGCTTCGGGATGGCCGTTGACGGTGACGTCGGCGAGATAGGTGAGCAGCTTGGTGGCGCGGTCCTGGCGCTTGACCTGCTGGAAGAGCTCCGGCGTCGTGTCGATGAAGCGGGTCGTATAGCTGTTGTCCCGGAACTTGGCGTGACCGATGATCGCTTCCAGAAAGGTCAGGTTGGTGGCGACGCCACGGATACGGAATTCGCGCAGCGCCCGGTCCATGCGGCTGATCGCTTCGGACGGATTCGGCGCCCAGGCCGTCACCTTGACGAGCAGCGGATCATAGTAGCGGGTGATGATGGCGCCGGAATAGGAGGTCCCGCCGTCGAGACGGATGCCGAAGCCGGATGCCGAGCGATAGGCGGTGATGCGGCCGTAGTCCGGAATGAAGTTATGCTCCGGATCCTCGGTGGTGATGCGGCACTGCAGGGCATGGCCGTTGAGGCGGATGTCTTCCTGCTTCGGGACGCCCGATTCCGGCATGCCGATGGCGTAGCCGTCGAGAATGTGGATCTGCGCCTTGACGATGTCGATGCCGGTGACGACTTCGGTCACGGTATGCTCGACCTGGATGCGCGGATTGACCTCGATGAAATAGAATTTGCCGGTATCGGCATCCATCAGATATTCGACGGTTCCGGCGCCGATATAGTTGGTCGCCCCCGCGATCTTCAGCGAATAGGCGGCCAGCTCCTGGCGCTGCGCTTCCGAGAGATACGGTGCCGGCGCGCGCTCGACGACCTTCTGGTTGCGACGCTGGATGGAGCAGTCGCGCTCGAAGAGATGCACGACATTGCCGTGAGTGTCGCCAAGGATCTGGCTTTCGACATGGCGAGCGCGCTCGACGAGCTTTTCGAGATAAACCTCGTCCTTGCCGAAGGCGGCCATCGCCTCACGCTTGGCCTCGGTCACCTCGCGGGCGAGATCCTTCGGATCGCGGATCGCGCGCATGCCGCGCCCGCCGCCGCCCCAGGAAGCCTTCAGCATGACGGGATAACCGATCTCTTCTGCCATCTTCGCCACTTCGGCCATATCGTCCGGCAGCGGCTCCGTCGCCGGCACGACGGGCACGCCGACCGAGATCGCCAGATTGCGCGCCGCAACCTTGTTGCCGAGCTGACGCATCGTATCGCCCTTCGGGCCGATGAAGATGATGCCGGCCTTGTCGCAGGCGTCGACGAATTCGGGGCTTTCCGACAGCAGGCCGTAGCCGGGATGAATGGCATCGGCGCCGGAAAGCTTGGCGACACGGATCACCTCGTCGATCGACAGGTAGCTTTCGATCGGCCCGAGATCACGCGCCAGATGCGGGCCGCGGCCGACCTGATAGCTCTCGTCCGCCTTGAAGCGGTGCAGCGCGAGCTTGTCTTCCTCCGCCCAGATCGCCACCGTTTTTATTCCAAGCTCGTTGGCCGCGCGGAAGACGCGGATGGCTATTTCGGAGCGATTGGCAACGAGTATCTTGGATATGGGCAAAACGGTCTCCTCCGTCGGTCAGACACGGGCATGCTGCACCCGCGAAGAAAATTCTTAACTTCTTGTCACGAGAAGTTCAATTTCTCTTGCGACTGCGAAATGCACTTTCTCGCCATGCCAACACATGCCGGCAGGAAGGTTCCTCCGGCTTTGGCGACAGGAGTGAAAGGGAAACCTAGCTTATCAAACCGTGGCGAAAGGCGAGCGCCACCGCCTGCTGCCTGTTTTTGGCTTTCAGCTTGTCCTGCAGTCCATTCATATACCAATCGACGGTATGGTTCGAGATCTTCAGCATCTTGCTGATCTCCATCGAGGTCATGCCTTCGGCGAGATGACGCAGGATTTCCATCTCGCGCCGCGTCAGTGGCGTTTCGGCCGGCAGTACGGTTTCCAGCGCCTGCGCCTCACCCTTCAGATCGAGCAGCCGCCAGAAGGCCTTGCGCGCCACAGCCTCGAACAGCGCAATCTCCACCGGCGACAGCTCTACCGGTTTGCCGCTTATGCTGAGGCCGCCAAGAATGCCGTTGCGCCCATGGATCGGAAAAATATAGCCGTCCTCCAGCCCATGACCGAAGGCATCGACCAACATTTGCTCCATGCGTCGCTCATGCGCATCCTTGCGAAACGCCGCCATGCTCTCCCGCCAGCGGAACGGCCGCTGCGCATGGGTGAGATAGCGGACCATCGGATCGACCAGGAGATATTTTTTCGCGGCATATATCTGCGGCCATTGTTCCGGCCAGCGGCCGGCAAGCGCGCCGGCCCAGGGTTCCAGATTCTGCTGCGAATGGCGAGACAGACTGTAATATTCGAAGCCGCATCGAACGATAACCTGCTCCAGCTCGCCGACGAGGGCCTCGGGTTTCGAGCACTCCTCCAGAATGACAAGCAATTGAATTAACGAATTAATATTCACAAAAATTGCCCCTTGCCCGGACCCGATGTCCGCATCGAGGCCGTCGGCGGCTTTCCATATTGGTCGCGAAACGGTCTTCTTCAATAAAATGCAGTCTCTAATTTAATGCTGTGCTAAACATTGATTAAAATGCAAGTGCAAATTGTCGCGACATATACCTAAGCGGCAATTTCCCCGCCATGGTCATCTCGTCGCACCCTGCGATAGTACGTTTGTGTTAATCCACGCGCGGGGGAACCCTGAATGCTCCGTTAATCGCCGGTTCAGGTAACCTTTTGTAGCATCGCACGATCCCGTTATTCGCAGATGCACAAGAGGTTAGACGTGTCGCTTTTAAAGGTCTATGCAAGGGCTCTGCGCTATCTTGGCGCCTATAAGCTCCGCGTATCCCTCGTGGTTCTCGCAAACATCGTCCTTGCGGTGATCACCATTGCGGAGCCGATCCTGTTCGGTCGCATCATCGATGCGATCTCGGGCAAGGGTGAGGTCAAGCCCATTCTCTTCATGTGGGCAGGCTTTGCCGTGTTCAACACCGTTGCCTTCGTCCTGGTGGCCCGCGAGGCCGACAGGCTTGCCCATGGCAGGCGCGCGACGCTGCTGACGGAAGCCTTCGGCCGCATCATTTCCATGCCGCTCGCCTGGCACCATCAGCGCGGCACATCAAACGCGCTGCACACGCTGCTACGTGCTTGCGAGACGCTTTTCGGCCTCTGGCTCGAGTTCATGCGCAACCATCTGTCGACGGTGATCGCGCTTCTCCTTCTGATCCCGACCGCGATGTCGATGGACCTGCGCCTCTCGGCCGTGCTGATTGTTCTCGGCATCGCCTACTGGCTGATCGGCCGCGTCGTCATGAGCCGGACCAAGGACGGCCAGGCTTCGGTCGAGAACCATTACCATACGGTCTTCTCGCATGTGAGCGACTCGATCAGCAACGTTTCCGTGCTGCACAGCTACAACCGTATCGAGGCTGAGACCAAGGCACTGAAATCTTTCGCCGACCGCCTGCTCGAAGCGCAGTATCCGGTGCTCGACTGGTGGGCAATCGCCAGCGCGCTGAACCGCATGGCCTCGACCATCGCAATGATGGTGGTCCTGATTATCGGCACTATGCTCGTCCAGTCCGGCCAGCTGCGCGTCGGCGACGTCATCGCCTTCATCGGCTTCGCCAACCTGCTGATCGCCCGTCTCGACCTGATGCGCCAATTCGCGACGCAGACGTTCGAGGCCCGCTCCAAGCTCCAGGACTTCTACACGCTGGAAGACTCGGTGCGTGAACGCGAAGAGCCGGCCGGCAATGGCGAGATCAAGGACGTCAAGGGTGCGGTCGAATTCCGCGACGTATCCTTCGGCTTCGGCAACAGCGCGCAGGGCCTGCATGGCGTCTCCTTCTCGGTCAAGGCAGGCCAGACGGTTGCGATCGTTGGCCCGACCGGCGCCGGCAAGACGACGCTCGTCAACCTGCTGCAGCGGGTCTACGATCCTCAGAGCGGCCAGATCCTCGTCGACGGCAACGACATCACCAAGGTGACACGCAAGTCGCTGCGTCGCCACATCGCCACCGTCTTCCAGGATGCGGGCCTGCTGAACCGTTCGATCAGCGACAATATCCGCCTCGGTCGCGAGGGTGCAAGCGAAGAGGATATGCGTCGTGCGGCGGAAGCTGCCGCTGCCGCAGACTTCATCGAGACCCGCGAGGATCGTTACGACACGCATGTCGGCGAGCGTGGCAACAAGCTCTCCGGCGGCGAGCGCCAGCGCATCGCGATCGCCCGCGCGATCCTCAAGGACGCGCCGATCCTGGTGCTCGACGAGGCGACGTCGGCGCTTGACGTCGAGACCGAGGCCCGCGTCAAGGCCGCGATCGACAACCTGCGCCAGAACCGCACCACCTTCATCATCGCCCACCGCCTGTCGACGGTCCGCGAAGCCGATATGGTGCTCTTCCTGGATGACGGCCGTGTCGTCGAGCAAGGCACCTTCGACGATCTCAGCCACAGCAACGGCCGCTTCGCCGCCCTGCTGCGCGCCAGCGGCATCCTGACGGACGAAGAGGTCCGCAAGGCTCACGCGACCGAAGCCGCCTGATCGGTTCGAGTTTTACGACAAAGGCCGGAAGGAGCAATCCTTCCGGCCTTTTTGTTTGCCGCGAGGCCGCCTTACCGTGTGGTACTCCCGTGGCCTTTCCTTGGCCATTGCCAACCTTAGTCGTCTTGCCGCGCCGCCCCCGCTGCTCCACCCGGCAACGTCTGCGATCTAAGCCGCGCTGATTGATCACCCCACGGATCTTTCCTATTTTCCCCTTGCCACTGCACATCCGGGAGAAGCCCCATGAAGGTCCTGCGCATCGTCGCCAATATCGCGGCGCCCGACATCACGCCGGCCCGGCGCTTCTATCAGGAGATTCTCGGCCTCGACCTCATGATGGACCATGGCTGGATCGCGACGTTCGGCGCCGCCAGGCCCATGAACGTTCAGGTGAGCATCGCCAGCGAAGGCGGCTCCGGAACGGAGGTGCCTGACCTCTCTATCGAGGTCGACGATCTCGATTCCGCTTTCAAGGCAATGTCGGCCGCCGGCTTTCCGATCGTATATGGCCCGGCCGACGAACCCTGGGATGTCAGGCGGTTTTACGTGCGCGATCCGTTCGGCAAGCTGGTGAACATTGTTGCCCATAAAAATTGAGCCGGCGGGCACCAGCCACCGGCTCTGTCATTTCACATAAATCCAATCTCTATTTCCGCTCGTTCCGGCGATAGTTTGCCGATCCACCGATGCGGACGGGAACGGCAATCGTCGCGGCCTCGGTGACGAGTCTTGCCTTGACCTTGCCCTGCCGGCGCTTGCGCTCGAGATAATAGGCATAGGCGAATTGGGTCGCGATCCCGACGATGACGAAGAGCGGGCCGACCAGCGGATCCTTGTTGGTGATGTAGAGCACCACTTGGCCGATCATGGCGAGGATCGTGCCGGCGACGAAGATGTTCAGCGAATGGCGGCCGAGGATCGTCAGCGGATTATTCGCCGGGCGGCGCAGGAAACGCGAGAACGCCGGAATGCTGATCACGAGATAAGTCAGCGCCAGCACATGCAGCAGCCGCGGCAGCGAAAGGAACGTCTTGTCGAAGCCGGTAACGACAGTCGGCAGGCCAAGTGCCGCCAGCGAGTTGCCGAAAATCCAGAGCTGGCCCGTCACCCAGACGAAGGACAGGGCGACATAACAGGCAGCGGCGGCAAACAGCATAGGATGGCGCGGGATCGTGCCACCGCGCCTGATATGCAGGATCGAGACGATGCCAATCGAAAACAGGAACTGCCAGGAGAGCGGGTTGAGGAACCAGTAGCCTTCGATCAGCATGTTGTGCGGGGCCACCTGATAGATGCCGGCAAGCAGCCACACCGTGGCCGACACGGCGAGCGCCAGAAGCGGGCTTCGCTCGTTCAGGAGCAGGATGACCGGTGCCATCAGCATCAGCGCGCCGTACATCGGCAGGATATTGTTGTAGCCGATCTGGTGGCCGAGCAGCAGCAGCGCCGGGATGCCTTCCTTCAGGTTCATCAGAACCGCCAGGATATTGATTTCGACGAGCAGCCCCGGCCGGTGGAACAGCCAGGCGCCAGAGATGAAAAGCGCCAACGTCATGAAGGTCGTGATCATATGGGCGAGATAAAGCGTGAAGGCGCGCCTTGCCGCCTTGATCGCCATTCTGAGCCGATTACCCGTCTCGAAACGCGAGCCGTAAGCCAGACCGACGGCAATGCCCGATATCAGCACGAAGGCCTCGGCCGCATCGGAAAAGCCGAAATTCTTCGTCGTCGCATATTCGAAGATCTGCCCGGGAACATGATTGATGAAGATCATGATCAGAGCCAGGCCACGCAAGACATCTAGCCTTGTGTCACGTGCCGGTGCAGCTGCGGATAGGGAACTGCGCCCAGTGACGACGGCTTCGGTCGGCGTGCTTGCCATGGGTCTCTCCTTATCATCCGATTTGCAAACGCGACGACGGCCAAAAGGGTTCCCTTTTGGCCGTCGCGAGTCGCCGTGTTTTTCAGCGTGGAGAACGCTGTTATCCGAGCGGATATCCCTCTTCGGGATCGGTGACTTCGCTGCCGTTGATCGACAAAGTGTAGCCGCTGGCATTGGACGCTTTTGAGACCGAAATGCGGTATTTACCGCCGCCCTGCTCCACCTCTGCCGCAAATCCGTCCCATTCGGAAGGAAGCGACGGCTGCACGTAAAGCCGGCCTGCCTTCAGGCGGATACCGAGAATGCCTTCGACGGCGGCGCGGTAAAGCCAACCGGCGGAGCCGGTGTACCAGGTCCAGCCGCCGCGCGACGTATAGGGATCATGCCCGTAGACGTCGGCCGCCACGACATAGGGTTCGACGCGGTATTGCTCCGCCGAAACCTTGTCGAGCGCATGGGTGATCGGGTTGAGGATCTGGAAGCAGCGGAAGGCGTCGTCACCGCGCTTCAGCTCCGCCAGCGCCATCACCACCCAGGTCGAGGCATGGGTATATTGCCCACCGTTCTCGCGCACACCCGGCGGATAGGCCTTGATATAGCCGGGGTCCCTGGCGGAATTGACGAAGGGCGGGGTGAACAGCCGGATGATGCGGGCATCCTCGTCGACCAGCTGATCGAGCACGGCATCCATCGCCTTGACCGCCCGGGTGGGATCACCTTCGCCGGACAGTACGCTCCAGGACTGCGCGATCGAATCGATCCGGCATTCCGGGCTTTCCTTGGAGCCGAGCAGCGTCCCGTCGTCGAACGTGCCGCGGCGATAGTAGCTGCCATCCCAGGCCGCAGTTTCGAGCGCCTTTTTCAATTCGCCGAGATGCGCCGACCAGCGCTCCGCGCGCGCCGTGTCGCCGCGCTCTTCGGCATAAGGAATGAAGGAGCGCAATGCGCCGGCCAGGAACCAGCCGAGCCAGACGCTGGTGCCACGCCCGCCGATGCCGACACGGTTCATGCCGTCGTTCCAGTCGCCTCCGAGGAAGAGCGGCAGGCCGTTCTTCCCCTTGCGGGCAATGGCGAGATCGAGTGCCAGCGCCGCGTGTTCGTAGACGCTCGCCTTATCCTCGGAAATCTCCGGCTTGTAGAAAGAATCGTGCTGGCCTTCGAGAAGGGCCGGGCCTTCCAGGAAGGCAAGCTCCTCGTCGAGCACGCTCTTGTCGCCGGTGACGCTGCAATAGTGATGAATTGCATAGCTCAGCCAGACGACGTCGTCCGAGATCATCGTGCGGACGCCCGCACCCGTTCCCGGCAGCCACCAATGCTGCACGTCGCCCTCGCGGAATTGGCGCGAGGCGGCATTCAGAATCTGCCGGCGGGCGATCGAAGGCTCGTGCAGCACGAAGGCCAGCGTATCCTGCAGCTGGTCGCGGAAGCCGAAGGCACCGCTTGCCTGATAGAATGCGGTACGGGCCATGATGCGGCAGCCAAGGCTCTGATAGGGCAGCCAGGTGTTGACGAGATTGTTCATCCCGCGGTCCGGCGTCGAAATCTGAAGCCTGCCGGTGAAGTCCTGCCAGAAGGCGCGGTTCGCCTCGACGGCATCGTCGAACGAAGCACCGCGTATATCGGCGATGACGGCGCGCGCTTCCTCTTCCGTTCGGGTATCGCCAAGGAAGAAGGTGAAGTCGCGCTCCTCGCCGGCAGCGAGCTCGATGTCGATCGCCAGAGCCGCGGCCGGATCGCCGTCCAGTTCCGTCGAGCCCGAGAGGACGGCCGAAGAGATAACGGCCTGCGGCGCATGGATCGTCCCCGCCTTGCCGATGAATTCGCGCCGGCTTGCCGAGAAGCTCGAAAGCGTCTCGCTCGCCGCGAAGAAGGCGGTGCGGTTGGAATAGTCGATGCTGTAGGGATTAGTGGCAAACAGCGCCCCCGTCTCCTCGTCATGCTTCGACAGGATGAAGGATGCCGTGCGTCCCGGATTGTTGCCGAGGATCCATTCGACATAACCGTAGAGGCGCAGCCTGCGGCCGGTCGAGCCGGTGTTGCGCAGGCGCAGGCGCTGCAGCTTCACCGGCTTCTCGCGGGCGATCGTCTGCGTCAGTTCCAGTGCGATATCGTTCTGGACACTGGAGAAGACGGAATAGCCGAGCCCGTGGCGGGCTTCGAAACGGATGTCCGGCCGGCGGGAAAGTGCCGCGAACGGCGTCATCGCGGCGCTGCTGTCGAGATCGGCGAGATAGAACGCTTCACCCGAACGGTTGACCACTGCGTCGTTCGACCAGGAGGTCAGCTGGTAGTCGCGCGAGTTGGCGCTCCAGGTAAAGCCAGCACCTTCCGCCGACACATGGAAGCCGAACTTGTCGTTGGCGATGACGTTGATCCAGGGCTGCGGCGTTGCATGGCCGCCGGGCAGGCGCACGACATATTCGCGCCCGTCGCGGGCAAAGCCGCCGATGCCGTTCCAGAAATCGAGATCGCCTTCCTCCTCGATGACGACGGCGGGCACGACGGGCGGCGGCACCGGCGCGACGCGCTTGACGGGGACCTTGTTGCGCTCGGCCCGTTCCATCTCCTGCAACTCCTCCTTGGAGGGTGCAAAGAGCGCAACGGCGCGGTTGATCTGGTCCACCACCTTGCCGTTCTTCGCATGCAGGGTGACGCGGGAAGCCGCGATCAGCGCGTGATAGGTGGCTTCCTCCATCAGGTCCTTGCGGACAGCGAAGATATGCTGGCGCAGGCCGTCGGCCTGGCCCATGCGGCGCACGTTTTCGCACATGGCGTCGAGCGCGTGCTGCATGTCCTGCGCATAGGAAGAGGCGCGTTCGTTCATGATGACGAGATCGGCGGTGACGCCGCGTGAGCGCAGATATTCCTGCGCCAGCAGTGCCTCGCGGGCGATCTCGAGATCCATGTCGTCGTTGATGCGCAGCGTGAAGATCGGGAAGTCGCCGGAGATCGCCAGGGGCCATAGCGCCGATTGCGACTGCAGCCCGGCCTCGACGGTCACCTGATCGCTGCGCAGCTGCATGTCGGGGTAGACGAGGTAACGACCGAGATGCTGGAAGGCGGCCGCCTGCTGCGAGGTGACGCCGACGTGGCGCATCTGCACCTGCGTGCGCGTCCAAGCCTGGACGAGCTCGTGGTTGAAGGCGTCGGGATGACGATAGCGGTTGACCGCCTTGTCGACCTCGTCGCGGGTCGGCGCCGCGATCGTCCAGAAGAACACGCTGACCTTCTTGCCGGCCGGCACACGCACGGTGCGACGCAGCGACATGACGGGATCGAGCACGAAACCGTCGCTGCCGGAAAGTGTTGCGCCCGGATCGAAAGCGGCGGCATCGGCAAGGCTGCGGCCGCGGCCGATGAACTTGCGACGGTCGGTCTCGAATTCGGTGTGGCGGGTGTCGCCGGCATTGTCGACGATCAGATGCGCGATGCTGATATTCGGCTCGTTCGGATCACGCTTGTTGCGTTCCGCCCGGATCACATCGCCACGCTTGCCGATCTCGGTCTTGACGAACATCCGGGCGAATGCCGGATGCGCGTTGTCGGTGTCATCAGAGGTGATGACAGGTTCGAGGTAGGAGGTGACTTCGATGAAGCGATCTTCCGTGCCCATGTTGAGCAGGGTGACGCGGCGGGCCTCGGCATCATGCTCGGTCGCGATGATGCACTCCACCTCGCTCGTGAGGTCCCCGACTGTCTTGGTGAACTGCGCCTTCTCGTCGGCGAATTCGACCTTGATCTTTTCGCCTTCGACACCCTTCGGCTCATAAGTCGTCGACCACCATTCATTGGTGGCGGTATCGCGCAGGAAGATGAAGCTGCCCCAACGGTCTTCCGTCGGATCGGCTTTCCAGCGGGAAACGGAAAGGCCGTTCCAGCGGGAATAGCCGGCGCCTGTCGCCGTCAACATCAGCGAATAGTGGCCGTTCGACAGGAATACGAGTTCGCGGTCGCGTGACGCCGGATCGCTGATCTTGCGAAGCTCCGGTCGCAGCAGATCGTCCTGAATGCTGGCGGGCGTATCTGATTCATGCTTGCCGCTCATGACGGGAATGTCGCGCGGCGCCTTTTCCTGCAGCAGCAGCTCGGCCGCCTCGATGACCGGATCGGAGTGGAAGAGCTCGCGCAGATGGCCGTTGAAGGCGACGTTGGCGACGGCTGCAATCGACATGCCGTGATGGTGGGCATAATAATTGTAGACCACCGCGCATTTCTTGCCTTCCGGCACGCGCGTCGGCGTGAAGTCGACGGCGTCGTGGAAGCCGAATTTGCCGAGCGCGCCGACCTTGCGCAGCCTCTGCAGGTTTTCGAGCGCACCCGGCGGGTCGTACTGGCTGGCCAGCAGCGATGCATAGGGTGCAATGACGGCATTGTGGCCGAGGCCACGCTTCAGGCCCAGCGTCGGTACGCCGAAATTCGTGTATTGATAGTTGAGGTTATGGTCGCGGGCATTGAAGGCCGCTTCCGAAATGCCCCACGGGATGCCGAGCTTGCGGGCGTAGTTCATCTGCTCGATGACGACCAGATTGTTGGTCTGGTTGAGGATACCCCCACCGCGCTCCTGCATGACGAGCGGCGGCATCAGATATTCGAACATCGAGCCGGACCACGAAACCAGCGCACCGCGCGATCCCACAGGCACGACCTGGCGGCCGAGGCGATACCAGTGCTCCGTCGGCAAGTCGCCCTTGGCGATGCCGAAGAGGCTGGTCAGGCGGCATTCCGATGCGAGAAGATCGTAGCAGGCTTGGTCGAGTTCGCCGCTTTCGACGCGATAGCCGATCGACAGCAGGCGTCGCTCCGGCCGGAACAGGAAGCCGAAATCCATCGAAAAGGCGAGATCGCGGGCCTTGTCGCGCAATGCCACCAGGCGCGGGCGAAGCGCGTCGATGTTGGAAAGGTCGAAGGTGCTGTCTGATATATGCGCCTCGCAGACCTTCACCAGCGATGCCGCCCACAGCGTCACCTCTTCGCTCTGCTTCGACTTGACCTCATGGTCCAGATTGGCCGCGAGCTTCTCGATGTCGCGCGCGAGAACGGCGAGGTTGATGATCCGGATCGAGGCGAATTCGTGCTCGCGCTTGACCGCGGCAAGCGCATTCTGGAAACCGACGATTCGCTCTTCAAGCCGGCGGCGCAGCGGACGCACGGTCTTGCGGTCGTCAGGCAGGTCCGCCAGCACTTCACCGAGAATGCCGGCCGTGTCGCCGACGCCGTCGAGATTGCCCTGCATATGGGCAGACGGCGCCTCGGCCCAGTTGCGGCAGGCCGACGAAATGGCGATCAGGTGACCGGCGAGATTGCCGCTGTCGACGGCCGAGACATAACGCGGCCCAAGCGTCTGCAGCGTATCGGTGTGATACCAGTTAAAGAGATGGCCGCGGAACTTCTCCATTCTGTCGATCGTCGCGATCGTCTGTTCCAGACGCTCGAGCGTCTCTTCGAAGGAGAACCAGCCGAAATGCCGGCCGGAGACGACGGAAAGCAGATAGACGCCGATATTGGTCGGCGAAGTGCGCGCCGCAACGATGACATGCGGCGTTTCCTGGATATTGTCCGGCGGCAGGTAGTTCTGCTCCGCCGTCGTGAAGGTCTCGAAATAACGCCAGGTGCGCCGGGCGATCTTGCGCAGCTCGCTCGACACGGAATCGGCCACTTCCAGCCGGTCCTCGGTCTCCGCCGACTGGCTGACATACCAGGCGACGACAGGCGACAGGATCCACAGCAACGCGAAGGGAATGCCGACGAAGAAGGCGCTGCCGCCGGGAAGGGCTGCGAAACCGAGCGCCAGCAGCGCCAGCACCGGCGCATGCCACATCGCCTTGTAATAAGAGATCAGCGTTCCCTGGCGGCCGGCTTGAACGCTGGCGGCGGTGCGCCATTGCAGCATCAGCTTGCGGCTGACCAACAGGCGGTAGAGCGAACGGCCGATCGCATCCGCCATCATGCAGGCAGAGTCGGCGATGAAAACGATGCGTAGCGCGACCTGCGCATTGGCAGCCGTAATATCGGACCAGACCGTATAGAGATGGGCACGGGCGACGATATCGCTGGTGCGCGGGATGATGCCGTTGATGAGCGACAGCGTCGGCGCGACGAAAAGGCAGAAGATCAGGAGAATCTGCCAGATGAGCGCGCCGAGCGGACCCATGAAATACCAGCCGAGAACCGAGGCGAAGAACCAGGCGATCGGCGTCAGCGAACGGCGCAGATTGTCGAACATCTTCCAGCGGCCGAGCGCGGTCACGCCGTATTTCGGATTGAACATATAAGGCAGAAGCTGCCAGTCGCCGCGCGCCCAGCGATGCTGGCGCGAGGTTTCCACCTCGTAGCGGATCGGGAAATCCTCAACCAGCTCGAGGTCGGTGACGAGCGCGCAGCGCGCCATCGAGCCTTCGAGAAGATCGTGGCTGAGAACCGAGTTCTCCTCAATCCGGCCCTTCAGCGACGCTTCGAATGCATCGACATGATAGAGGCCCTTGCCGGTGAAGGTGCCCTCGCCGGCGAGATCCTGATAGACGTCGGACACGGTGAAGACGTAAGGATCGAGGCCGCGGTTGATCGAAAAGACGCGCTGGAAGACCGAGGCATCCTTGCCCGTCGTCAGCGATGGGGTGACGCGCGGCTGCAAGACGCCGTAGCCGCTTTCGACGCGGCCGGTTTTCGGATTGATAACCGGGCGATTGATAGGATGATAGAGCTTGCCGACGAGCTTGGTGACGGCGTCACGCATCAGGCGCGTATCGGCGTCGAGCGTCATGACATATTGCACGTTGGCCGGCACGGCGTTGGCGCCCGGCAGATAGGTCGTGTCGCGATCGCCGCGGAGCAGCATGTTCAGCTCGTGCAGCTTGCCGCGCTTGCGCTCCCAGCCCATCCAAACGCCTTCAGAGGGATTGTAGAGGCGGCGGCGATGCAGCAGGTAGAAGCGCGTCTTGCCGTCATAGGCATAGCGGGCGGAAAGATTGGCGATTTCGCGCCGGGCATAGTCGAGAACTTCGAGGTCGGCGGGCGTTTCCTCGGCATCGCTGTCCGGCCAATCGCTGAGCAATGCGAAGTAGATTTCGCCGCGCGGATTGGCGAGATAGTGAACCTCGAGATTGCGTACCTGGTCGTCGACGCTGTCGCGGTTCGAGATCAGGCAGGGCACGACGAGCAGTGTGCGCGCATCCTCCGGAATGCCTTCCTTGAACTCGTAACCGACGAGGCGGGCCGGCGTCACGAAGAAGGACAGCACGGTGTTGAAGAGACCTGTTGCGCCTTCCGAGGCCGGCAGCGAGAACATGATCAGCAGTACGGCGATTTCGATCGGGCCCATGCCGGCATTCGCCATGAACTTGCCGACGATCGCCATGGCGAGGATCGTCAGCAGCATGACGGGCACGGCGATCGACAGCCAGTTGAACCGGCGCACGGCGCGCACGAAATGCTGGGTGATCGTCGGGCGATAGCTCGCCCGCGCCTCGAGCTTCGGCCGTTGCGCGCCGGACAGGAATCCGCCCACGTTCGGTTCATGCGGCTGCGGCTCGCCCGAGGCCTTGGCGGCGTCGGTCATGTCGAGCGCCAGCTGAGCAATTTCCATTTCCGTCAGCGGCGAACGCTTGGCGAGCTTTTCGATCTGCTTGCGGTATTTGTTGCGCGAGCCGGAATCGAGAATGCCGTAGTCCGAATGCTCCCAGAGCAGCTTGTCGACATGGCTCACCTGCTCGACCCAGACCGACCATTCGGTATCGTCGATCTCGCGAAGGCTGCGGATGATGTTGCCCATCGTCACGTTGCCGGAAGAGAGGCGGCTGTGTTCGGCCGTCGTCGCCTCTTCCGTATTGCGGCCGAGTTCCTCCAGCCGCTCGTCGAGCCAAGTGATCGCCAGGCTCGAGGTCTGCGAGCCGTCGCGCAGGCGATAGAGGAATTGCGTCGAGAATGTATTGTCCTCGGCAAGCGGCTCCAGCGTCTTCAGATAGGCGGCGGCTTTCGCCGGATCGGACAGACGCACCAGCTCGTCGGCCGCCTCGTTGGCGCGGCGGCGCAGGCGGCGGCTGGCTTCGACGCGGCTCGAAATGCGGCGAAGGTTCTCCACGAGCACGTAGCGCACGAGCGAGGGCAACGCCCAGAGTTCGCCGATCCTGAGCGTCTCGTTGGCCTGAAAGCCGTCGACCAGCGCCGTCAGGCTCTCCTGCGAGATCGTGCTGTGGGTGTGGGCGACGTAGAGCCAGGCAAGAACGAGAGTGCGCGGCACCTCGACGCCGCCGACGGGCATGGTCGGCAATTCGCGGTAGAAGCGGCGGGGAAAGTCGCGCCGCACCTCCTGGATCGCCTCTTCGACGATATAGTGATTGTCGAGCAGCCATTCCGCCGCCGGCGTGATGGTCTCGCCGGCTTCGACGTCCGTCGCCGTGGTGCGGTAGACGCGCAGGATTTCCTTCTCGTTTTCCTTGTGACGCGCGAAGAAGTCGAACGAGGTGAAGGCCGGCAGCTTATCGACGCCGTTGCGGGCGACCGCATCGCCCATCGCCTTGATGTCCTCGATGGAAAGGTATGTCGAGCGGATCGAATCGTTGTGATCGATCTGCTTCATCTCGGGTTCGCGTGGAAGGCTCGGAGAAAGATTGGCAATGGACATGGGTTCGGTTCTGGATCCAAACAAAGTTATGGCTGTTTTGCTCAGCCTTTTGCACTGCTTATCATGACTGCTACATGAACGGGGCTTGATTCTTCAAAGATCGATGAAGCAGGAGTGAACGGAGCTCCGCAAGCAATGCAAAAGGGTTAAGCCCCCGGTTCAGGGCACGGCCAGACGGGTGATGGAGATCATCGATATCCTCTCCGCGAAAGCCGTGTCGAAACTTGGACACCATCGCGACAATTCAAGTCAAGAGGCAGGAAACCGTAGCCCGGCAGGCAGGCCGGAGCGCGGAGATGAAGAAATAGCGAAGGCAACGACGCGGAAGCACGCCGTACGAGCAGACGTCGATACGGCGCGCTTTAAATGGCGTGAAAAAGATAAAGAAGAATGATGACCGGGATCGGGATGCCGATCAACCATAATAGAATGCCTCTCATGACCATTCTCCTTTGGCTGACTGATGTCAGGAGAATGCAGAGACAAATGAGATGTTCCGGAATTCAAAAAGCGGAAAACGCCACAGGCCCGGCGCCTACCGACTTTTATCGCCCGCCGGATTAACCGACGACGCCGCAAACCATGGCGACGACGAACAGGAATGCTGCCGTGAAGATTGCTCCATGCAGCACCGTCTGAAGCCTGTTCCGTGAGGAGAGCGGCTTCTTGTTCGATACGGAACCATAGTGGTTCACGTGAGTATGCGAAATACCCAGTTCTGCCATATGTTGCCTCCGTTGTTTCCTGCGGCCGGTTGTGCGGCTCACGTTATAATTATTTTCTCTATCAAGTAGGTAGAGATAAATTTCCGTCCAGAGCGAACGAAAGAGAAAATTCAACCAGCCCTTTTAGCAGAGCGTGCGCCATGCCCAGATCAACGAGCGTTCGACGACACTCTCGTTCTGGGGCGGATTAGCAGCGGTGTCGATCAGCCTGCGGTCCTTTTCCGCGGGAAGGGATACTGAAGCCTGTTCCCTGCGCTCGGCTTTGACAGGAGGATCGAGGTAACCCATGGTCATCCCACCGAGAAAGAACATGCCTCAACCTCCATCGATCACGAAAGCTAACAATCGTTAACAGGATCATGACAGAACCGGGGCAACTGTCAATAGTCTAGTTGAATGGTCGTCTTTTAGGGAAGCATTATCCTTAATTCTGGCGCCGTCCTTTTCTTTTCAATGGCTTGAAAAGATTGCCTTTCAGGCTTTGACGAAACCCTTGCTGGCGATCATCAAATTTCTCGTATAATCCTGCTGCACCGCGCCTTTCGCCAGCTCTTCCGAGCTCAGCCGCTCGACGACGGCGCCGTTGCGCATCACCGCGAGCCGCTCGCACATATGGGTGATGACGCCGAGATCGTGACTCACCATCACGAAGGTGAGTTTGCGGTCGCGCCGGATCTGTTCGAGCAGGTTCAACACTTCCGCCTGCACCGAGGCGTCGAGCGCCGATGTCGGCTCATCGAGCAGCAGGATCGACGGTTCGACGATCAACGCCCTTGCGATCGCCACGCGCTGCCGCTGGCCGCCGGACAGCTGGTGCGGATAACGAAAACGGAAACCATTGCCGAGGCCGACTTCGTCAAGGGCGCGCGCGATGCGCCTTTCGCCGTCGCCAATGCCATGAATGGCAAGCGGTTCGAGCAGAAGCCGGTCGATTGTCTGACGCGGATGCAGGGAGCCATAGGGGTCCTGGAAGACCATTTGCACGCAGCGATAGAAAGCTTTGCTGCGCTTCGTACCTTTCAGCGCTTCGCCCTCGATATGGATCGTTCCGCCGCTCACCGGCGCAAGTCCGGCAACGGCGCGCAGCAAGGTCGACTTGCCCGAGCCGGACTCGCCGACCAGACCAAAGGATTCGCCGCTTTCGACGGCAATGTCGACATCCTTCAGCGCGTGAAACTGATCGTAGACGACACTCAGTCTATCGATTGCGAGAGCTGCGTTCATGCCGCCCACTCCGGCCTGCGGTCGAGCACCGGCAGCGGGTGGCGGCTTACGCCGACCTCGGGCATGCAGTTCAGCAACCCTTTCGTATAGGGATGCTGCGCCTGTTTGAGATCGGCGGCCGCAAGCTCTTCGACGATCTTTCCGGCATACATGACGATGACACGGTCACAGAAGGAGGAGACCAGCCTCAGATCGTGAGAGACGAAGATCAGCCCCATGCCGCGCTCGGAGACCAGCCTGTCCATGATCCTCAGGACATCAAGCTGCACGGTCACGTCGAGCGCCGAGGTCGGCTCGTCGGCAATCAGCAGTTCGGGTCCGGCAACCAGCATCATGGCGATCATGGCGCGCTGCCCCATACCGCCCGAGACCTCATGCGGATGCAGGTCGAAGACTCGCTTCGGGTCGCGGATCTGCACGGCTTCGAGCATGGCGAGCGCCCGATCGCGCGCCTCCGCCTTGCCGATCTTCTCATGCGTACGTAGCGTTTCGCAGATCTGCCGTCCGATCGTCATGACCGGGTCGAGCGAATATTTCGGATCCTGCAGGATCATGGCGATGCGCTTGCCGCGCAGGCTGCGCCTTTGCCCGGCCGAAGCCTTGAGGAGATCGATACCGCTGAAATCGAGCCTGTCGGCCGTGACGATGCCGTGTTTCGGCGTCAGCCCCATGATGGCCCGGCCGGTCTGCGACTTGCCGGAACCGGATTCGCCGACGATGCCGAGCCTTTCCTTGCCGAGTGTGAAGGAAACGCCGCGCACCGCCTCGATCACGCCGGTGCGCGTGGGGTAGCTGACCTTGAGTTTGTCGACCGTCAGAAGTGTCGTCATTGGCCGCTCTCTTTCGGGTCGAGCGCGTCGCGCAGGCCGTCGCCGAGCAGATTGAAGCCGAGGCTGACGATGAGGATGGCGATGCCGGGCATGGCCGCAACCCACCATTGATCGAGGATAAAACGCCGGCCCGACGCGATCATCGCGCCCCATTCCGGCAGCGGCGGCTGCGCGCCGAGGCCAAGGAAGCCGAGGCCGGCCGCCGTCAGGATAATGCCCGCCATGTCGAGTGTCACGCGCACGATCAGCGAGGAAATGCAGAGCGGCATGACGTGGCGCACGATGATGCGCAGCGGCGAGGCGCCCATCAGCTTCACCGCCGAGATGTAGTCGGAACGCCGGACCGTCAGCGTCTCGGCGCGCGCGATGCGCGCATAGGGCGGCCAGGAGGTGATGGCGATGGCGATGATCGCGTTCTGGATGCCCGGTCCCAGTGCGGCGACGAAGGCAAGCGCCAGCACCAGCTTCGGAAAAGCGAGGAAAATATCGGTGATACGCATCAGCGTCGCATCCACCCAGCCGCCGGCATAACCCGAGACCGTGCCGACGATCAGCCCGATCGGCGCAGAGATGATGGCGACAAGCCCGACGACGAGCAGCGTCAGCCGCGACCCATAGACCAGCCGCGAATAGATATCGCGGCCCTGGTCATCCGTCCCGAGCAGGTAGCCCGCCGTTCCGGGCGGCAGCAGGCGCGCATTGCGCAGATCGCCGACGACGGGATCGTGCGTGGCGATGAGACCGGCGAAAGCCGCGACCAGAAACAGCGCTACGATGACCAGCAGGCCGACGACGGCGAGCCTGTTTGCCGTGAACTGCCGCCAGGTGACGTAGGCGCGGCCGAGGCGGGCCTGCATGCGCGATTGCGGCCGATCGGAAAGCAGCCATTCACGGCGGCTCATCGCAGGAGATGGGCTGGCAGGGACCGTCATCGGTTTCGCGTCCTCGGGTCGAGCGTCCGGTAAAGAAGATCGGACAGTAGGTTGATGCCGATGAAAACCGTGCCGATGACGATCGTGCCGCCGAGCACGGCGTTCATATCGGCATTCTGCAGCGAATTGGTGATGTAGAGCCCGATGCCCGGCCAGGAAAACACGGTCTCGGTGAGGACCGAGCCTTCGAGCAGGCCGGCATAGGAAAGCGCGATGACGGTGACGAGCGGCACGGCCGCATTGCGCAACGCGTGACCCCAGATCACCCGCGTTTCCGAAAGCCCCTTGGCGCGAGCGGCGACGATATATTCCTGCGAAAGCTCGTTCAGCATGAAGCTGCGCGTCATCCGGCTGATATAGGCAAGCGAGAAATAGCCGAGCAGGGATGCCGGCAGGATGATGTGGCGGAAGACGTCGTAAAAGACATCCCATTGCCCCTGCCAGGCGCTGTCGAGCAGATAGAAGCCTGTTATCGGCGTGAACGTATATTCGAAAACGATGTCGATGCGGCCCGGGAAGGCCACCCAGCGCAGTTGCGCATAGAAAATGACGAGCGAGATCAACGCCAGCCAGAAGATCGGTACCGAATAACCGATGAGGCCGACGACGCGCACGATTTGGTCGGCGATGCTGCCGCGGCGCACCGCGGCAAGAACGCCGAGCGGCACGCCGACGAGAGCGCCAATCAGCGTTCCGAGTGTCGCAAGCTCGACGGTTGCCGGGAATGCACGGCGGATATCGACCATGACAGGATTGGTCGTCAGCACCGAATTGCCGAAATCGCCCGACAGGATGCCTTTGATATAGATATAAAACTGCTGATAGAGCGGCAGGTCGAAGCCCATCTCGCGTCGTACGCGCTCGACGACATGCGCTGGCGCGCGATCGCCGAGAATGGCGAGCACGGGATCGATCGGCACGACACGGCCGATGAAGAAGGTAACGGCCAACAGGCCGAAATAGGTCGTGACGGCGGCAAACACGAACCGCCCCAGCGCCTTTGCGAAGGCGCCGGCACGGCCCTTTCGGGGCCGCGCCTCCTGTGTTGTTTCCAGGGAACTCAAGCCGTTCGATCCTGCCGGATTATTACTTGGCGATCGGACCGACGAAATTGGTATCGAAGCTCGGACCCAGCTTGAAGTCCGTTACGTTCTTGCGGTAGCCGGCCACCTCGGTCTGCTGGAAGATGAAGACGAAGGGGCTGTTTGCCAGATATTTCTTCTGGATATCCTGATACATGGCGGCGCGCTTGCCGGCGTCACGTTCCAGAAGCGCGGCCTTGGCTTGCTTGTCGAGATCAGGCGCCTCCCACGTATTGCGCCATGCGAGCGTCTTCACCGTGCCTGCATCGGAATTGTCCGGATTGCCGGTGAAGGTATCGGCGTTGGAATTCGGGTCGAAATAGTCCGAGCCCCACTGGCCGATATACATGTCATGGGTGCGGGCGCGGTACTTGGTCAGCGTCTGCTTGCCGTCGCCCGGAATGATTTCCATCTTCACGCCGGCCTGCGCCAGCGTCTGCTGCATGGATTCGGCGATACCCGTCACCGGCTGCGTGTTGCGCACATCCATCGTGATCGAGAAACCGTTGGGCACGCCCGCCTTGGCGAGCAGTTCCTTGGCCTTGGCGACGTCGAGCTTATAGGGATTTTCGTCGAGCGCGCCGAGCTGGCCCTTCGGCAGGAAGGTCTGGTGGATTTCGCCGATCCCCTTGATCAGGGTCGCACCGATCGCATCGTAGTCGACCAGGTACTTGAAGGCTTCCTGGACCTCGGGCTTCTTCAGGTTCTCGTTCTTGTTGTTCAAGCTGACGTAGTAGATCGTGCCCTTGGGCGCGCTTGTCGTCGCCAGATCGGCATTCTTGGAAATGGCGTCGATGTCGCCTGGCTCCAGGTTGCGGGCGATGTCGATATCGCCGGCTTCGAGCGCCAGTCGCTGCGCCGAGCTTTCTTTCATGTAGCGGTAGATCACGCGGTTGAGCTTCGGCTTGTCGCCGTAATAATTGTCGTTGCGCTCCAGCACGACGACTTCGTTGGCCCGCCATTCGCGCAGCTTGAAGGCGCCGGAGCCGGCATAGCCGGTCTTCAGCCATTCATTGCCGAAATCATTGTCGTATTTATGCTCAGCATCCGGCGTCACCGCCTTCACGTGGTCCAGCACCAGCTTCTTGTCGACGACGGAAGCGACCGTCGCCGTCAGGCAGTTCAGCACGAAGCTCGGCGCATAGGGCTTATCAACAGTGAAGACAAAGGTGTTGGCATCGGTCGCCTTGGCCTTTTCCGTGACATTGTCGCCGGTCAGGCCGAACTGGGTCAGGATGAAAGCCGGGCTCTTGTCGAGCTTGACAGCGCGCTCGAACGACCAGGCGACGTCTTCGGCGGTGATCGGGTTTCCGGAGGCGAATTTCATCCCTGATTTCAGCTTGAACGTATAGGTCAGGCCGTCATCGGAAACGGTCCAGCTGTCGGCGAGATCGCCCTTCACCTTTGATGTATCGTTGATGTCGAGGCGAACGAGAAGGCTGTAGCTGTTGGATGTGACCTCGGCGGTCGAAAGCTCGAAAGCCTCGCCCGGGTCCATCGTGATGATATCGTCGATGGCAAAGCCCTCGACCAGCGTATCCTTGGGTGTCTCGGCGAAGGCGCAGGGCGCCGCCATCATCAGGAGCGAAAGTGCTGCTCCAGCGGAAAGCAGGCGGAAATTATGGCTGAGCTTGGCGATCATCATGGTCTGTTCCCTTTTTTGATTTGATTGCGAAAGCGTTTGGTCGGGTCATGCCCTTATAACTATTGTGCATTCTTCGGGTGTCCAGTGGGAGACGCGGCGCTTTAGGCTCGCCCCTCCCGCCAGGCTTGTGCCAGAATACGAAGCCAATTTTCACGGGCAAGTTTCGTGAGGTCGGCTTCACCATAACCAGCCTCCCTGAGAGCGGCAATCAGCCTCTGATTGCCGGCCGCATCACCGATTTCCTCAGGAATTGTGGCGCCGTCGAAGTCCGAACCGAGGGCGACGCAGTCGATTCCGATGCGGTTCACGAGATAGTCGATATGGCGGATCATGTCTGCAAGCGGCGTGTCGCTGTCCGAGCGGCCGTCGGCGCGCAGCATGGCGGTTGCATAATTGATGCCGACGAGCCCGCGGCTTTCGCGGATCGCATCGAGCTGCTTGTCCGTCAGGTTGCGCGCGACCGGGGTCAGCGCATGGGCGTTGGAGTGGCTTGCGACCAGCGGCTGGTCCGTCGTCTTCGCCACATCCCAGAACCCCTTCTCGGTGATATGGGCAAGATCGATCAGGATGCCGAGGCGATTGCACTCCCTCACCAGCGCGAAACCGGCATCGGTAAGACCGGGTGCGGTATCCGGCGACATCGGGAAGGCGAAGGGCACGCCGTAGCCGAAGACATTGTGCCGGCTCCAGACCGGCCCGAGCGAGCGAAGCCCCGCCGCGTAGAACACCTCGAGCGCCGAAAGGTCGGCGCCGATCGCCTCGCAACCTTCCATATGCATGACGGCGGCGAAAATGTCGTCCGCCATGGCGCTGCGGATATCCTTGACCGTCCGGCAGAGCCGCCAGGCGCCCGCCTGGTCGAGCCGCAGCGCGATCGCCGCCATTTCATTGGCGACGGCAAGTGAAGGCAGCGGATCGAGTGGTGCTGCCATCGGCGTCACGTAGCGGCCTTCCGCATCCGGGTCGGCGAAAACGAGATCGCCGGAAGGAATGTAGATGGCGCAGAGGCCGCCCGAGAGACCGCCTTCCCTCGCCCGGTGCGCATCGATATGGCCGACCGTCGTGCCGTCTTTGAATTCAGCGATCGGATCGCTGCCGTCCCTTGCATGTGTCCAGAGTCGAAGGAGAACGTCGTTGTGACCGTCGAATACGAATTGCATCTGTCTTCCTGCGCTGCCCGAGGCGGGCGTATGACGTGGCAGAATAGAAAAGCTGACGGGATTCGCCATACCTTTTTTAAAAATTTATCGTCGACTTCAAGAGCTTCGCTGCAAATCGAAACGGGGGCCGAAGCCCCCGCGAAATGATCGGCTCGCACTGCCTGAGATCAGTGCTTGCGGCGCTTCTTCTGCCTGTAGACGTCGATGACCACGGCCGCGACGATGATGACGCCCTTCACGATTTCCTGGTAGTAGGCGTCGATTCTGAGGAAGGTGAAGCCCGACGTCATGACACCGAGGATGATGGTGCCGATGACCGTGCCGGTGATGCGCCCGACGCCGCCGGTAAGCGACGTGCCGCCGATGACCGTCGCCGCGATCGCATCGAGTTCATATCCGACGCCCATGCTGGCTTGCGCGGTTTCCGCGCGCGCCGCCGTGACGATGCCGGCAAGACCGGCCAGCAATCCGGCTATTACATAGACCTTGACGAGATGCGCCTCGATATTGATGCCGGACACGCGCGCGGCTTGAGGGTTCGCGCCGATCGCATAGGTGAACTTGCCATAGCGTGTGTAGCGCAGCGCGATATGGAAAATCAGCGCGACAACCAGGAAGACCACAACAGGCCATGCCTTAGTTCCGATGAAATGGAACTGTTCGGTGATGCCCGAAACCGGCTGACCCTTTGTATACCACTTTGCAATGCCTCTCGCGGAGACGAACATGCCGAGCGTCGCGATGAACGGCGGGATCTTCGTATAGGCGATGAGCGAGCCGTTTATGAGGCCGGCGACCGACCCGATCAGCAGGCCGATCATGATCGGCACAAGGGCCGGCAGATCGGTCAGCGAGGGAAAAACGGCACGGCCCCAGGTAGAGGACTGGGCAAAGCTCGTCGCAATCATCGCCGTCATGCCGACGACCGAGCCGGACGAAAGATCGATGCCGCCTGTTATGATGACCTGTGTCACGCCGACGGCGATGATGCCGATGACGGAGACCTGCAGGATCATGATCGTCAGGCGCTGCGAATTCAGAAGGAAGCTCTGGCCGATGAACAGCCAGCCGAGCACCTCATAGATGAGCGCGATCCCGACCAGCACGAGGAAGATGCTGAGCTCCGGCGGCATGCGCCGCCGTCTCGGCCGGGTTGCGAGCGGAGCCGTGCCCTCTGCTGCCTTGGTACTCATGTCAAACCTCCCTTGGGTGATCGCAGGCGGCGCATCACTGCGCAGCCAGCTCCATCACCTTGATCTGCGTTGCTTCGTCGCGATTGAGGAAACCGGTCACACGCCCCTCATGCATGACCATGATGCGGTCGCTCATGCCGAGCACCTCTGGCATTTCGGACGAGATCATGATGATCGCCACGCCGTTTCGCGCCATTTCGGTGACCAGCCGGTGAATTTCCGCTTTCGCGCCGACATCGATGCCGCGTGTCGGCTCGTCGAGGATCAGGATCTTCGGATGGGTGAGCAGCCAGCGCCCGATCAAGACCTTCTGCTGATTGCCGCCCGAAAGATTTTCCACGCGCTCGTAAAGGTTCGGCGTTTTCACGCGTAGCCTCTTCGCCATGTCTTCGCAGGTCGCCTCGATCGCGCCCTGCTGAACGAAGCCGCCCTTGACATATCTGTCCTGCAGCACGGCGATCTGCATGTTTTCGAGAATATCGAGGATCAGAAGGCAGCCTGTGTCTTTCCGGTCCTCGGTCAAGAAGGCCATCTGATGGCGGATGGCCTCGGTCGGCGAGGTGATCGTCACCGGCTTGCCAAAGAGTTCGACCGCGCCGGAGCTTGCCGGCGTCACCCCGAAAAGCGTTTCGGCGACATTCGAACGCCCGGAGCCGACGAGGCCGGCCACGCCGAGAATCTCGCCGGCCCTCACATCGAAGGAAACGTCGCGGAAGACTCCTTTGAGGCAGAGATCCTTGACCGAAAGGACAACCTCGCCGATCGGCACCTCTTCTTTCGGAAACATCTGGGTGATCTCGCGCCCGACCATCATGCGGATGATGTCGTCGCGGGTGACCTCGGTCGAAGCATGCGTGCCGATATAGCGGCCATCGCGGAAGACGGAGAACTCGTCGGCGATCTCGAAGAGCTCGTTCATCTTGTGAGTGATGTAAACGATGCCGATGCCCTGGGATCTGAGATCGCGGATGATGCGGAAAAGATGTTCGACCTCGCGCTCCGTCAGCGCCGATGTCGGCTCGTCCATGATGAGGACGTCGGAATTGTAGGAAACCGCCTTGGCAATTTCGACCATCTGCCGGTTGGCGACCGAGAGGTGGCGAACCTCGATATCGGGATCGATCGCGATATTGAGCCGGGCAAACAGTTCCTCGGTCATGCGATGCATCACGCCGTGATCGACGAAACCGAAGCGGTTCTTGGGTTCGCGGCGAATCCATATATTTTCCGCGACCGTCATGAACGGCATCAGGTTCAGCTCCTGATGGATCATGGCAATGCCGTTCTCCAGCGCATCGAGCGGAGATTTCAGCCGGACCTCGACACCCTTCAGGCGGATATCGCCCTTGTCGGGTGTGTAGATGCCGGCGAGGATCTTCATCAGCGTCGATTTGCCGGCGCCGTTTTCGCCCATCAGCGCATGCACGGAGGCGCGCTTCAGCCGGAACTGCACGTCGTCAAGCGCGACGACGCCTGGAAATTCCTTGCGAACGCCTTCGGCGCTCAACAGATATTCCGCATTCGGAACTGCCCCGCTCGCGCGCACGGCGGCCATGGTTGTCGGGCTGACGGCCATATCATCTCCTCCGGATACGGACAGGCGAAAAGGATGCGGGCAAAGCCCGCATCCCTGGCGCTTCGCCTCAGTTCTTCGTGACGAAGTCCTTGACGTTGGTAGGCGTGACGAGCTGGAAGGGAATATAGACCTTCTTCTCGGTCTTTTCGCCCTTGGCGATCTTCAGCGCCGTGTCGAGCGCGCCCTTGCCCTGGCCGGCGGCGTCCTGGAAGACGGTGACGTCGAGGTCACCCGCCTGCATGGCGGCAAGCGCGTCCTGCGTTGCGTCGACGCCGCCAATGACGACCTTGGTCATGTCCTTGCCGGCAGCCTTCAGTGCCTGGATGGCACCGATCGCCATTTCGTCATTGTTGGAGATCACGGCGTCGAATTCGATGCCGCTGGAGAGCCAGTTGGTCATCAGGTCGGCGCCCTGGGTACGATCCCAGTTGGCGGTCTGCTCTTCGACGATCTGCAGGCCCTTGCATTCATCCGTCTTGATGACGTCATGAACGTCCTGGGTGCGCATGCGCGCGGCCTGGTTGGAAAGCTCGCCCATGATGACGACGGCCTTGCCCTTGCCGCCGAGAATACGGCAGATTTCCTTGGTTTCCAGCGTGCCGGATTCCTGCTCGTTGGAAGCAACGAAGGCCTGCTTTTCCGGCAGCGTGTCGACGTTGACCGGCTGGCGGTTGACGTAAACCAGCGGGATCCCGGCGTCAGCGGCGAGCTTCGACATCGCCGTGGTCGCATCGGTATCGACAGGATTGACGATGATCGCATCGACCTTGGAGGCGATGAAATTCTGGATCTGGCTCTGCTGCTTGGAAACGTCGTTCTGCGCGTCTTCGACCTGCAGCGTGACGCCATTCAGCGTCTTTGCATAATCGGTCATGCCGTTGCGAAGAACGGTCAGGAAGTTGTCGTCGAACTTCGCCATCGAGACGCCAACCGTTTCTGCATGAGCCGCTGCCGACATGACGAGCGCCATCGCAGTGCCCAGGATAAACTTTTTCATTTCACTTCCTCCACAAAGCGGTGCCCGGCTGCACCCTCCTCACGCCGGAGCTCCAGGCAATTTGCCCTGAAGCCGCAACCCTGCATGCGCCACCTCTCCCGCGGCACTCCGCAAAACGGAACAAACAAACCGTAAAATTTGATCCGCGGAATATTCATTCCATTTTCTAGGAACGGCGTCAAGCCTCTTTAGCGGCGGCGTCGCGAGGAAGATGCGAGCGCAAATGCTGCTTTGCGGCCAGCGCGCGGATCTTCCGCATTGTGAAAGGCGAAGGGAGGTTCCATCTATGGGAGGGCCGAAGGCAGGCTCATGGCCGCGGTCGCCTTCGCCCTCTCACCGCGGCCGGATCATTTGAAGATTTTGGAGACAGGACAGATGTCCATTTCGATGTATCGCCTTACCGTTCCAATGTTCCAGCGCGGCTTTGCCAGCCTGAAAACCTATCTCGACAAGGCCGAAGCCTATGCTAGGGAAAAGAACTTCGATCCCGTCATATTGCTCTCCTCCCGCCTTGCGCCTGATATGCTGTCGCTTTCCGGCCAGTATCAGCGCGCCAGCGACAGCTCCAAATTTGCGCTCGCCCGCCTGACCGCGACCGAAGCCCCAAAATTCGAGGACAACGAGAAGACTTTCGATGAACTGCGCGAGCGCCTGGCAAAGACCGAAGCCTATCTCGCCGGCTTCTCCGCTGAGGCGCTGGAAGGCACGGAAAGCCGCCAGATCACCATGCCGGGCAAGAGCGGCATTGTGCTGCCGGGCGACGAATATGTCGCCACCTTCGCCCTGCCGAACTTTTATTTCCATGTCGCAACGGCCCATGCCATCCTGCGCAACCAGGGTGTGCCGATCGGCAAGCGCGATTATCTCGGCTAAAACAGGCTAGGGCCGGCGCGTCGCCGGCCCTTTTTCCGTCAGCTCGGTATAGGCGAGCGTCTGGTCCAGATGCCGGGCTCTCAGCGAAAGCAGCTTTTCGGCATAATCGAGCCGTATCGCCGCAAAGTTCGGATCCGCGGCGACATTGTCGAGCTCCATCGGATCGTCGCGGAGATTGAAGAGCAGCGGCGGCAGCGCGGTAAAATGCACATATTTGAACTGCGCGTCGCGGATCACCGCGAGATTGCATTCATTGGACCTCAGCCCGAAATGCCGCTCCGCCTCACCGCCCGCGATATCGCGGAAATCGAATTCCCAGAAGGCCGCATCCCGCCAGCCCTCTGCCCGCCCGGCCTTGACGAACGGCATCAGCGACCGGCCGTCGAGCCCGTTCTTCGCTTCGATGCCGAGCCTTTGGCACAGGGTGGGAAAAATGTCCGCAGCGCTGGTGAAATCGTCGACGACCCCACCCTGAGCACCGCTTGCGGGATCGCGAATGACAAGCGGAATATGGTAACTGCCGTCGAAGAAGCCGCCCTTGCCGAGCGTCCAGTGGTCGCCCATCATCTCGGCATGGTCGGAGGTGAAGATAACAAGCGTATTTTCCCAGGCGCCCGCGTCTTTCAGGGCCTGCCAGATGCGGCCGAGCTGCGCATCGACCTCCGATATCATGCCGTAATAGATCGCCCGGATTGCCGCGAAATCCTCCGCGCTCCAACCGCTGAACGGCCCCGTCGCACCATAGACGAAGTTGCCCCTGTCGGAGCGCGGCATGGCATAGGCAAGATAAGGGTGACTGTTCTCTTCCGTTTGACCGCTTGCCGCACGCGCAAAAGCCGGTCCGTCACCGGCCTCGAACATCCGGTTGAACGGCTCCGGCACGGAAAACGGCGGATGCGGACGCAGAAAAGAGACATGGGCGAACCACGGCCTGTCCTGCTCGCCCAGCCAGCGGATGAACTCGCCGGCCAGGAAGGCCGTCTGCGTCTCGTCGCGCGAATAGGCCGGCGCCGCATCGGAAATTTCTCCCGGCGCCACACCGACGGGAATGTGTATGTCGCGGCTAACGGCATTCGCGTGGCCGCGGGACCTTAGCCAGGAGAGCCACTGTCTCTCATGCTCCGGCAGAAGCTGGCGGGCCGTAAAACCCGGCAGCACGCCTTCATAGGTCGTCAGATGCGGATCCTTGGCATCCATGCCGCGCGGATCGGGCGCCGTATCGGTATAGCCGAACAGTGTCGAATCGTATCCCGCCCGCCGCGCCGCGAGCGCCAGATTGTCGAAACGCGCGTCGAGCGGCGAACCGTTGCGGCAGACGCGATGGTTCATCTGATAGAGGCCGGTATAAAGCGTCGCCCGCGCTGGCGAGCAGGGTGCTGCCCCGGCATAATGGCGCCGGAAGAGCGTGCCTTCCCGCGCCAGTGCATCGACAGCAGGCGTTTTCACGCAAGGGTGACCGACGGCCGACAGGCAATCGCCGCGCCACTGGTCCGCCGTGATCAGCAGAATATTCGGCCGGCGGCTCTTCTCAATGCTGGTTGGATTTTGCATGCCAGTTCCAAGCGGAGCGGATGATCTCCGACAGATCATATTGCGGTACCCAGCCGAGCACGTCGCGCGCCTTGTCGTTATTGGCGACCAGCGTGTGCGAATCGCCTTCACGCCGGCCGATATATTCGACCGGGAAAGGCCGGTTCGATACGTCCTCGATCGCGCCGAGCAATTCCTTGACGGTCGTGCCCGTGCCCGTGCCGAGGTTGAGCGCGACGGATTCTCCGCCCTTCAGCAGATATTCGACCGCGCGCACATGCGCATCGGCAAGATCCAGCACATGAATATAGTCGCGCACGCAGGTGCCGTCGCGCGTCTCGTAATCGCTGCCGAACACCTTGAAACCCTGACGGCGGCCGAGCGCGGCATCGATCGCCAGGGGTATCGCATGCGTCTCCGGCTGGTGCCATTCGCCGATCCGGCCCTCGAAATCGGCACCGGCCGCATTGAAATAACGCAGCACCACCGACCGCAGACTTCTATATTGGTCGTAATCGGCAAGCGCCTGCTCGACGATATATTTCGTCCGCCCGTAGGGATTGATCGGCACCTGCCGGTGCGTCTCGTCGAGCGGTACGCTCTGCGGCAGACCGTAGGTCGCACAGGTCGAGGAGAAGACGAAGGCGTTGATATCAGCCGCCTGCGCCGCCGAAAGCAGCGTCAGGGTACCGATCACATTGTTCTCGTAGAAGGAGACCGGATCCTTGACCGATTCGCCGACCTCGATCAGCGCCGCGAAATGCAGGATCGCTGCCGGCTTGTGCTTGGCGAGCACCTCATCCAGCCGGGCGCGGTCGCGGATATCGCCCTCTTCGGCCGGTCCCCACTTGACGAATTCGCGATGGCCGTTCGAAAAATTGTCGAAAACGACAGGCTTATAGCCCTTGTTCGCCAGGTCGAGGCACGTATGCGAGCCGATATAGCCGGCGCCGCCGACCACAAGAACCGTTTCACCTGCCATGCACCACCCTTGTTTTTCAATGAGAGATAGGCGGAACCTAGACGAGATACACGTCAATAAAAAGAAAGAATTACAATCGGCGTGACCGGACAATACGTCGATTGCCGGAGGTGCTTTCAGTTCATGCATATTATTCGCGTGATTTGCATGATCGTCTGATCTAGTCGGCGAAGAGCGATTTCAGCGGAGGATAGGAGATGAAAAAGGCGATCATCGTCTGGGGCGGCTGGCAGGGTCACGAGCCCGAACAATGCGCCGGCATCGTCGCCGATCTCCTGCGCGAGGACGGATTTGCCGTCGAGGTGACCGGTGATCTCGACATATTCGCCTCATCTCGGCTCGCGAAGGCCGATCTTCTCGTGCCTGTCATAACGGGCGAAACGCTTGAAAAACCCCATGCCGCCGCCCTGGTCGAGGCGGTGCGCGGCGGGCTGGGGCTCGGCGGCCATCACGGCGCACTCGCCACCTCCTTCAAGGAAAGCGCCGCGTTCCGTTATGTCTCCGGCGTCACCTGGGTCGCCCATCCCGGCAACATCATCGATTTCCGCGTCGGCGTCACCCGCCAGGACGATCCTGTCATGGAGGGCATTCCCGATTTCGACTATCACTCGGAACAATATTACCTCCACTACGATCCGAGTGTCGAAATCCTCGCGACGACGACCTTTACCGGCGCCTACGATCCAGCGGCGCGCAATGTCGTGATGCCCGTCGCCTTCAAGCGTCATTTCGGCGCCGGCCGCATCTTCTATTCCGCCCTCGGCCATGTCGCCGCCGAATTCGACCACCCTTATATGCCGCTGATCCTGCGTCGCGGCCTCGGCTGGGCCGCCCGCCAATAGAGTTGGCGGGTGGAGAAGCAGTCGCTTGCCGATCGCCGGCCCGCGCCATATTTTCCCCGGCATGCAGGATCGTTTTTCTTTCTTCCCAGCAACCGCCGACCGTCTGGACGATATCGAAACAGTCTTCGACGATTGCTCCGGCGGCCGGAATTGCCGCTGCGCCTACTGGTACCTTCCAAACGCCGACTACAAGGCGGGATGGGGAGAGGGAAACCGCCACTGGTTTCGAAAACTCATCGCTGAGCCGCGCCCGCCCGGCATTCTCGGCTGTCATGAGAACGAGCCGGCCGGATGGTGCGGTGTCGCGCCGCGCACCGTCTTCGACCGGTTGCGCCGCTCGAAACCCTTCGCTCCGGTCGATGACAGGCCGGTCTGGTCGATCAATTGCTTCATCGTCCGCAAGCCATTCCGGCGGCAGGGCTTCTCACGATTGCTGCTGAAACATGCCGTCGAATTTGCAAGGGCGAACGGCGCCGAATGTCTTGAGGCCTACCCGATCGATCAGGCAGCCCGCGCTTCGAACGGAGCGGAACTCTATCCCGGAACGCTTTCGATGTTCCTCGATGCGGGTTTCGTTGAAGTGGCGAGACGCCTGCCGGCAAGACCGATCGTCCGCCTGGATTGCCGCTGACTATTCTCGTTCCGGGAACGATCCGCGATTTCCTCGCGCCGTTCCGGCACGAAACCGCTCAGCACCTCTGATGAAATTATCTCTAGAGAGCCGCTTTCCGCTGCCGCTCGTTCTCGACTTCGAGGACCGGCTCGTCATAGACTCGCATCAGCCTCCCCGCGGCCTTCAGCTTCTCGATGAGATCGTTTCCATCGGGCGAGGCCTTCGTAAGCTCCAATTGCTCGAATTCCTTGAGCGCCTGCATCCAATGGCTTTCGCCGCGCCCGTCCGGCCGGCCTTCCGATTCCCACAGCGAATAAGCGCGCTGGCTGACCCAGGCGTCCCTATTGTAACTCATAACAAACCCCAGCCGAAAAATTTGGAAGCAAATATCGATCGGCAACAAGGTGCCAAACCTCGCTTTAGGAGTCGTTACGAGGCAGCGTTATTTTTTAGATAATGCGAAACGACGCGAATACTTAGGAGCAGTTAAATCTCTGATCAAAGGGAGGTTTTACGACGCAACGCCCTGCGGAAGAAGCAGGATTACCTGGCTCAGATCAATCATTACTGAGCCATCCCGATCGCTGATCGGAAAACAGACCGGGACGTGCAGGGGAGAGAATGTTGACCCGTCGCAATCAACTTGACTAACCTCAGATTCAGCAGCTGATGACGATCAAGGAGAGAAGCAACATGGCAGATACCTCCTGGCACGCAGACCCGCTGATTTGGGGCAATGGCCCGCGCATCTTCGAGGCCTTCCTCGAACCGACCGACCCTTACTCCGCTAAAGCATTCAACAAGCTCGACGCCCTCCTCGATCAAGCCGGTCGGGACAAGGTCACCGTCAAGATTCGCCTGCAGTCGCAGCCCTGGCATATGTATTCCGGCGTGATCGTCCGCTGTATCGTCGCAGCCTCGACGCTGGAGGGCGGCAGGGAGACGGCAAGAAAGGTCATGGCGTCGGTTGCCGCGCATCGAGAGGAATTCGAGTTCGAGCATCATGCGGGCGGCCCGAACATGGATGTGACGCCGAACCAGATCATCGAGCGGCTGGAAGATTACAGTGGCGTGAAGCTGAAGGAAGCCTTCGCAATCCCGGACCTCGACCGGGAAATCAAATGGCATTGCAAATATGCCCGGCAAAACGGCATCCACGTGTCGCCGACCTTCATGATCGATGGTCTGGTACGGGCAGATCTAAGCAGCGGTGACGAGGTTGCGGTCTGGGTCGAGAAGCTGCTGGGCAACTGACGCTGGATACGCGGGCGTCCCGACTGCCGCCGCTCTCAGGGACGGGTGATCCGATAGACCAGCAAATCGTCCGTATCCACAAGCTTGGTTGCGGTCTTGTTGAGATAGTCGATGACCCCGGCATGATGGTCGACGAACAACAGGTTCTGCTTGTCGGTGGCGTTCTTGGTCGCGCCGAACAGATCCGCGCCCTGCGCGCGCAGTTCCTCGAGCTGCGCGATCGCGGTAGCGTCATCCGCGACGAATTTCGACCATTCGGCATCGCCTCCGCCAGGCGGGAACACCCAGCCGCGCGCCCTGCTATAGTAGACCGCGACAGGATCGCCGACCTCGGGCGCGATGGCGACGACGAGGTCGCCCGGCTGCGCCAATCGCGCCAGTTCCTCGCCAAGCAGCTTGCCCTTCATAGCGATTGGTTTCTTCATCGTGTGAACGAGGGGAAGGGTCGACCAGGAAAGCGTCACGGCTAGGATGCAGATCGCGCGAAACACGACCGCGGGCGTTAGACAGGTTCTGGATGCAAGCGTTGCCAGCAGAAGCGCGCCGCGGCCTGAAAATATCGCGATCGGCACGTGGAAGATGTGGAAGTTCCACACATTTCCGGTGATCTCACCCGCCCCCGCCAGATAGACGATCATCGCCCCTGCCACCCACATATAAGGAATGCGCGAAAGGATACGTTGCTGAGGGTCTTCGGCGGGTCTGGGCGGTACCCACAAGCCGACCGCGAACAGCACCATGAACGGATAGCCATAGAACCACAAGACCGACGTGTTCCACGCGGATTGGAAGTAGAACCTGTCTCTGAAATATGCCCGAAAGCCGTCATCCCAGATATAGCCGCCGCTGCCGGCGACATGAAACGGCGGATAGCTGCGACCGAGATAGATCGCCCAGCTGAAATAAGCGCCGATGATGGCGAGGCTCAGGAGCCCCGACAGGAAGACTGAGGTCGCCTGCTTTCGCTTCCCCTCCAGAATCCAGCAGACCATCAGATAGAAAATGACTGCGCCGGAGGCGAGTCCTGGCGGCTTTGACAGCACGCCGAGCGAGAAGCAGACCGTGGCGAACGGCAAGAGCCAGCCGCTGCCGCCAACCCAGTATTTGACGAACAGCCAGACGCCTAGCGTCACCAAGGCCAGCATCGCGGGATCGGGAAGAAACGAGCTGTCGATCATAATCGCCGCCGGCATCAGCGCATAGGTAAGTGCCGCCGCGTGCGCGTGCGTCTCGCCCCAGCACAGCGCGGTCAGCCTATGCAGCGAAAACACCGTCACCAGACCGAAGAAGGCCGCAACCACGCGGCCGAACCAGTCGTGCCAGCCGAAGAGCTGGTAGAGCAGGGCTGTGACATAGCTGACGATCTGGAACTCACGGCCCTGATAACTTGGCCCCGGCCCGGTCCAGCTGACCTCCGGAAAGAAGATGTTCCAGCTGCGCTGCTGGAAATTGTCGGCCATCATGGCGGTGCTGACCTCGCGCCAGCTGAAGCCGTCGACCAGCGGTAAGGTGATCTTGTGGAATCTGAAGACGATCGCAATAAACAGGATCCCCAGCAAGATCGCCATATCGAGGGTCAGATACTTGCGGGCCGCCATGTCCCGGTCAGTCGTCTGCTGCAGGTATTGCTGACCCTCGGCCCGATTCAATTCCGGGCCGTTCGTCATCTGAAACCGTGTCCTGCCTGACGCTGGACGCGGCGCGATACGCGCCGGCATCGGATCGAGAGGAACATCAGGCTGAGCGGGATCTCGCCGCCGGGGCGGTCGGCTGCGGAACCGCGCGTCGGGATCACCAAGCGGCGGCTTGGAAGGCTTGCGGGGCGGCTTTGTCATGACCGCAATTCATCAGCAACGGCTTAAAAAGCAATTCGCCCAGATTGATTACTGACTGGCGGTGGTTGATTGACGGGTGTTGCTGCCGGAAGCGAAGAAGGTGGCGCGCGACTGACTCAGGCGCTCGTAGCGTCATGCTCTTGATCTCGGCAGCTAAGGTCTGGCGTCGCACCGATTCTCAAAGCATACCGAGCGCACTTCAATTTCGTCTGCCGAATCAGATCTGGGAGCACAATTTGCCGAGATCCAAAAACAGCCTAACAAATGCAATGGCTTGAGCGCTCTGCCCGACCTGAGACATAGGTGACGTTTTGTACCGGAGACATGGGTAACACTTTTCGGTTTTGGCGGGAGGTGTTGATGCCGTGGAAAGAGACTTCGGTGATGGAGGAACGTCTACGTTTTGTCGCCCGGCTGCTTGAGGGCGAAGGCATGAGCGATGTGTGCCGGGAGTTCGGCATCTCGCGCAAGACCGGTTACAAGATCTTCAACCGCTACAAGGATGATGGCCTGGAGGCGCTGACGGATCGGTCTCGCCGGCCGGTGCGTTACGCCAATCAACTGCCTGAGCCGGTCGAGGCGATGATCATCTCGTGCAAGAAGAACAAGCCGCATTGGGGTGCCAGGAAGATCAGAGAACTGCTGGTCAAGCGCCTGGCCGGCGATGTGCGCATTCCCGCCAAGAGCACGGTGCACGCGGTGCTCGACCGGCACGGGCTGGTCGCTCATGCCCGCAGGCGACACCGCTTTCGGGCTGAGGGAACGGCCCTATCGCAAGCATTGCTGCCGAACGATCTGTGGTGTGCCGACTTCAAGGGCGAGTTCAAGCTCGGTGACGGCCGATACTGTTACCCGCTGACGGTCACCGACCAGATGTCACGCTTCCTGCTCGCCTGCGAGGCCTTCGAATCGACAAAGGAGGTGGGTGTGTTCGAGGCGTTCCGCCGATTGTTTGCCGAACGCGGTCTGCCGGATGCCATCCGCAGCGACAACGGCCTGCCATTCGCCAGTCCCAACGGCCTCTACAATCTGTCGAAGCTGTCGGTCTGGTGGCTGCGGCTCGGCATCGGCCTCGAGCGCATCAGGCCGGGCCATCCGCAAGAGAATGGCCGGCATGAGCGCATGCACCTGACGCTGAAGAAAGAGGCGACGCGTCCACCCGGCAAAAATATCCTACAGCAGCAGGCCCGCTTCGATGCATTCGTCAGCGAATTCAATACCGAACGGCCGCATGAAGCCCTGGCGATGAAGGTGCCGGTCGATCTCTACACGCCATCGGCGCGCCGATATAACGGGCTACCGGAGATCGATTATCCGTTCCACGACCGTGACGCACTGGTGACCAATTGCGGCCGCATCTGCATGCACCGCAAGAAGATCAATATCTCCACCGTGCTGGCCGGACAGAAACTCGGCATCAAGGAAGTCGACGACGGTATTTGGCTCGTCAGCTTCATGCACTATGATCTCGGATATATCGACCTGGAGCAGAGGACCTTACAAACCATCGACAACCCGTTCGGCACGAGGTTGTCACCCATGTCTTAGGTACGATCTGTTACCTATGTCTCCGGGCTGGACACTCAAAAAATGGCGGAGAGGGTGGGATTTGAACCCACGATACCCTTGCAGGTATGCCGCATTTCGAGTGCGGTGCATTCGACCACTCTGCCACCTCTCCGCGGTCAGGTCGGCGCTTGTTCGGCGCGGGCGTTCTCATAACGGGCATATGACAGGTTGGCAAGCCGAAAAGTCGAAGCATTCCATCCTTTTGCCTTGACACTTTTTTGTCGCTCGCGTATCTCGGCTGCGCAATAGGTTTGGAGAAATCCGTGCCTAGCTCGTCTCGCGCTCGCGCGGGGCTTCACCGGCAGGACGAGTTCGAGGGTAGCCCTCTGAAATCCCTGCTTAACTTCGACTGATAAAAAGACAGCCACCTGCTGGATTAGCGGGGAGCGCTGGAACGAACATGAAAGGATAAAAAATGTTCGCAGTCATCAAGACCGGCGGTAAACAGTACCGTGTGGCAGCCAACGACGTGCTGACCATCGAGAAGCTGGAAGCATCCGCTGGCGACTCCATTGAATTCACCGAAGTCCTCGTGATCGGCGAAGGTGCCGACGCAGCGATCGGTGCGCCCTTCGTAGCCGGCGCCTCCGTCAAGGCGGAAGTCGTCGATCAGACCCGCGGCAAGAAGGTCATCGCCTTCAAGAAGCGCCGTCGTCAGAATTCGAAGCGTTCGCGCGGCCATCGCCAGCATCACACGGTTGTCCGTATCACGGACATCGTGGCTGCCAAGTAAGATCAACGGGACAAGGTTTAAAGGAGAACTCCAATGGCACACAAAAAAGCTGGCGGTTCCTCGCGCAACGGTCGCGATTCTCAATCCAAGCGCCTTGGCGTGAAGAAATTCGGCGGCGAAGCCGTCATCGCAGGCAACATCATCGTGCGTCAGCGCGGTACTGAGTGGCATCCCGGTTCCAACGTCGGCCTCGGCAAGGATCACACGATCTTTGCACTTACCGCCGGCAATGTGGACTACCGAACGAAGGCCAACGGTCGCGTCTACGTGTCTGTCATGCCGAAAGCGGAAGCAGCGGAATAAGCCGGTAGCGCTCAAAAACAGCCGGCGTCTCATCGACCCGGCTGGCCGTACCAGGTTCAGTTCAGAAAACAGGGGAGATGGGGCGCCATCTCCCCTTTTTCTTTGTCCAAACAGGAGGACTGAACATGCAAGGCGAATTGATAAGGGTCGACCAATCACGGTCGCCCAGGGAAGACCAGCGGTCTCCCAAGGAACGGCTGAGGCCGGAGCGGTTAAGGACCGATTGCCCTGTCTTGTTATCGGAAAGGCTCGTCATGCGCGCGCCCCACGAGGAAGACATCGACGCCCTTGCCCATCTCGCCAACAACGCCAAAGTCGCCACCATGGTATCGCGTATGCCGCACCCCTATACCGCCAATGATGCCGCCGACTTTGTTTGGCGTACGCGAAATGGCGAGATTGGTAAGTGCGTCTATGCCATCACCAAAGCCGAAAACGGCGCCTTCATGGGGTGCTGCGGCGTGGAACCGCATGCCGACGGCAAGACCGTCGAGATCGGTTACTGGCTCGGCGAACCCTATTGGAACCAGGGCTATACCACCGAGGCCTGCCATGCCCTCGTCGACATGGTGTTCAGGACGCGGCAGCATATCGACCAGATCGACGCCCGCTGCCGGGTCATGAACGTCGCCTCCCGGCGCGTCATCCAGAAGTGCGGCTTCCAGTTCCAGGGATCGGGGCTCGCCGCCTCGCTGGCGCTCGGCAGCAATGTGCCGGTCGAATGGTACAGGCTCGACCGCAAGACCTGGATGTCGCTTAGAAGCTGGGGGAGCATCTCATGAGCACGATGGCACTGCAAAGGCCGGAAACCAAGCCGATGATGCCCGGCCCCGCGCCTGTTATCTCGACAGCCCGGCTGACGCTCCGCCCCCACAGGTTGAGCGATGCGCCTGCCATCGCGGAATCGCTTTCCGATTTCGCGGTGACGCGCATGCTGTCCCGCGTACCCGCGCCCTTCGACAGGCAGGATGCGCTGGACTGGCTTGTCCCGATCACGTCTGGCACCCTGCCTGACTGGCCGCTCGCCATCACCGGCAAGGACGATGTCCATATCGGGAACGTCTCGATCGAGCTGCGTCACGGCCGCTGGCACCTCGGCTACTGGCTGAACCGCTACTATTGGCGGCGCGGTTATATGAGCGAGGCGGTGGCAGCAATCATCGAGCGCTTCTCGCGCCGCATGCCGGAGACGCCTGTTCATTCCGGCGTCTTCGCAGACAACCCGGCTTCGCTGCGGCTGCAGGAGAAGCTCGGTTTTCGCATGACGGGCTGCGGCGAAATCTATTGTTTCGCCCGCAACACCATGGTGTCGCACATTGAAACCGTGCTGCAGCCGGGCACGCTGCAGCCGCGTAAGGTTGCCTAATCGAAAAGGAGATGCCGCCCGACTGGCGGCGTCTCCGTCAATCCTCGATCTCGACCCATAGCGGGAAATGATCGGACCCGACGGATTGTGTATCGATCCGCGCGGATTTCAACCGGCTCTCCAGGCCGCAACTGACGAAGCAATAATCGATATGCATGCGTTTGCCGTGGTCCTCGGGATCCATCCAGCTGTAGCTCTCAGCCCCGTAAGCCTCGAGCGCCGCAAAGGCGTCGATCGGCGTGCCGATCCTCGCCACACGGCCGTAATATCCGCCGGCCGCTCCGGCAAGCGCGCAATATTCCGACGATTCCGGCTCCATGTTGAAATCGCCCATGATGACGTAATCCTCCGGCAGCGGTGGCTCCGGCTGCTCGAATTCGGCCGCCCCTGTCAGCGATCCGCCGTCGTGGACAAAGACGTTGATATGCGCGTTCAGGAATTGCAGCTGACGGATGCGCTCTTCGGGCGAGACATGGTCGAGATGGACCGAGTAGACGCGGATCGCCCCGCCGGGAGCGGCGATTACCGCCTCCGTTGCTCCGCGCTGCGGGTTGATCTTGCCGATCGTGCGGCTGCGCGGCAGAAGCAAAGTCCGGGTCGAAAGGATCGGCCAGCGCGACAGCACCATGTTGCCGAACTGGAACCGGGTACCTCGCACCGGCTTCAGACCGCTTTCATCGGCCTCGACGTGCATGTCGCAGGCCGGCCCATACACCCAGAAATAGTCGGGAAAGAAGGCTGCGACATCGTCCGGCATATTGGCAAAACCGTTGCGGGAGAAGCCGCGAGTCACCTCCTGCAGCGCGATGACGTCGGCGCCTTCGAGGCTGCGGGCAATGCGCGCCAGATCGTATCTGCCGTCGAGACCGAAGCCGTACTGTATGTTATAGCTCGCAAAAATCACGATAATCTTTGACCTCCGTCGGAACCGCCTATATCGAATGGGCCAAGACGGCCGTCCAACTGTCACCGGATACTGGAAGTAAAATGAAATTTCTCGACGAAGCAAAGGTCTATATCAAGTCCGGAGACGGCGGCGGCGGCAGCGTTTCCTTCCGGCGCGAGAAATTCATCGAGTTCGGCGGCCCCGACGGCGGGGACGGCGGACGCGGCGGCGACGTCTGGGTCGAAACCGTCAACGGCCTCAACACGCTGATCGATTTCCGCTATCAGCAGCATTTCAAGGCGACGATCGGCACCCACGGAATGGGCCGGAACCGCACCGGCGCTAACGGCAGCGATGTGACGCTCAAGGTCCCCGTGGGCACCCAGATTTTCGAGGAGGATCGGGAAACGCTGATCTGCGATCTCACCGTCGAGGGCCAGCGTTACTGCCTCGCCCATGGCGGCAATGGCGGTTTCGGCAATGCCCATTTCAAGACCTCAACCAATCAGGCGCCGGATTGGGCCAATCCCGGCCTGCCCGGCGAGGAAAAAACCCTCTGGCTGCGGCTGAAACTGATTGCCGATGCCGGCCTCGTCGGCCTGCCCAATGCCGGCAAGTCGACCTTCCTCGCATCCGTCACCCGCGCCCGACCGAAGATCGCCAACTATCCCTTCACCACGCTGCATCCCAATCTCGGCGTCGCCACCATCGACGAGAGGGAATTCATCCTTGCCGACATTCCGGGCCTGATCGAAGGCGCCCATGAGGGTATGGGCATCGGCGACCGCTTCCTCGGCCATGTCGAGCGCACCCGCGTGCTGCTTCATCTCGTTTCCGCCCAGGAAGAGAAAGTCGGCAAGGCCTATAAGACGGTCAAGCACGAGCTCGAAGCCTATGGCAACGAGCTGACCGACAAGCCGGAGATCGTGGCGCTGTCGCAGATCGACGTTCTCGACGAGGCCGAACTGAAGAAAAAGACGAAGGAACTGGCGAAGGCCTGCGGCAAGACGCCGTTCCAGATCTCCGCCGTCACCGGCAGGGGCATGACCGAAGTCCTGCGCGCGCTGCGCGACGTCATCGTCGAGGAGAATGCCGAGGAGAAGCCGGCCAAGGTGCCGAAGCTCAGGCATCGCGACATGATCGTCAGCGATGAGAACAAGGGCGAGGATGGGACCGATGACCAGCCGTAAGCCGCTTGGCCGCTACCGCCGCATCGTCATCAAGATCGGCTCCGCGCTTCTGGTCGACCGCAAGGCCGGGCTGAAGAAGGCCTGGCTCGACGCCATGTGCGCCGACATCGCAAGCCTGAAGGCCAAGGGCATCGACGTGCTCGTCGTCTCCTCGGGCGCGATTGCGCTTGGCCGTTCGGTGCTCGACCTGCCCTCGGGCGCGCTGAAGCTGGAGGAAAGCCAGGCGGCAGCCGCCGTCGGCCAGATCGCGCTGGCGCGTGCCTGGTCGGAGAGCCTGTCGCGCGACGAGATTGTCGCGGGCCAGATCCTGCTGACGCTCGGCGACACCGAGGAACGCCGCCGCTATCTCAATGCGCGCGCCACCATCAATCAGCTGCTGAAAATCGGCGCCGTGCCGATCATCAACGAGAACGATACAGTCGCGACCAGTGAAATCCGCTACGGCGACAACGACCGCCTCGCCGCCCGCGTGGCGACGATGACCGGCGCGGACCTGCTCATCCTTCTCTCCGATATCGACGGCCTTTACACCGCGCCGCCGCATCTCGATCCGAACGCAGCCTTCCTGGAGACGATTGCCGAAATCACCCCCGAGATCGAGGCGATGGCCGGAGGCGCCGCTTCCGAGCTTTCGCGCGGCGGTATGCGTACCAAGATCGATGCCGGCAAGATCGCCACCACATCGGGCTGTGCGATGATCATCGCTTCGGGCAAGACCGAAAGCCCGTTGTCGGCGATCGAAAACGGCGCGCGCTCCTCCTGGTTCGCCCCTTCGGGCACGCCCGTCACCGCCCGCAAGACCTGGATCGCCGGGCAGCTGCAGCCGGCCGGCGAACTGCATGTCGATGACGGCGCCGTCACGGCACTCGGCGCCGGCAAGAGCCTGCTTCCCGCTGGCGTGCGCAATGTTTCCGGCCTCTTCAGCCGCGGCGATACGGTGGCGATCATCGGCCCTGAAGGCCGCGAGATCGCCCGTGGCCTGGCAAGCTACGATGCCGAAGACGCCCGCCGCATCGCCGGCCGCAAATCGGCGGAGATCGAGGCGATCCTCGGTTATGCCGGGCGGGCCGCCATGGTCCATCGCGACGACATGGTGATGACCGCGCAGATCAGACCGAAATCGGAAAGGCAGAAGAAGGACGCGAGCTATGCTTGATGCCGTTGCGCTAAGCCCTGACATTGACGCGCTGATGAACGACATCGGCCGCAAGGCGAAGGCTGCCGCGCGACCGTTGAGCTTTGCGTCCACCGAGGCGAAGAACAAGGCCCTGAACGCCATGGCTGATGCGATCCTGGCGAACAAGGCGAATATTCTTGCGGAGAACGCCAAAGACCTCAAGGACGTCGAAGGCAGCGAAATGCTTACTTCCTTCGTCGACCGGCTGACGCTGAACGACAAGCGCGTCGCTGAAATGGCCGAGGGAATCCGCGCGATCGCGGCTCTGGCCGATCCGGTGGGCGAAGTCATCGCGGCCTGGGACCGCCCGAACGGCCTGAAGATCGAGCGCGTCCGCACGCCGCTCGGCGTCATCGGCGTGATCTTCGAAAGCCGGCCGAACGTCACGGCCGATGCCGGCGCGCTCTGCCTCAAGGCCGGCAATGCGGTCATCCTGCGCTGCGGCTCGGATTCGCGCCGCTCATCTAAGGCTATCCATGCCTGCATGGTCGAAGGTCTGAAGGCGGCCGGCCTTCCAGAGCATGCTATCCAACTCGTCCCGGTGACGGACCGCGCCGCCGTCGGCGCCATGCTGCGCGGCCTTGACGGCGCGATCGACGTCATCGTCCCGCGCGGCGGCAAGAGCCTGGTTGCCCGCGTGCAGAGCGAGGCCAGGGTGCCGGTCTTTGCCCATCTCGAAGGCCTCTGCCACATCTACGTCGATGCCTCGGCTGATATCGAGATGGCGAAGAAGATCGTCGTCAACGCCAAGATGCGCCGCACCGGCATTTGCGGCGCGGCCGAAACGCTGCTCGTCGACGGTGCGGCGATCGGCACGCATCTGACGCCGCTGCTTGAGATTCTGACAGAGGCCGGCTGCGAGATCCGCGCTTCGGCAACCGTGCTGAAAGTCGCACCTGGCATGAAGCCCGCCACCGAAGATGACTGGTCGACCGAATATCTCGACGCGATCATTTCGGTCGCAGTCGTCGACGGCATATCGGGCGCGATCGCCCATATCCAGAAATATTCCTCGAACCACACCGAGGCCGTCATCGCCGAAGACCCTGCCGTCGTCGAGCGCTTCTTCACCGAAGTCGATTCGGCGATCCTGCTGCACAATGCCTCGACGCAGTTCGCCGATGGCGGCGAGTTCGGCATGGGCGCGGAAATCGGTATTGCCACCGGCAAGATGCATGCCCGCGGCCCGGTCGGCGTCGAACAGCTCACCTCCTTTAAATACCGGGTGCGCGGTGCCGGCCAGACCCGACCTTGACGTGACGACAGAAAACCTGGATCGACGTTATCTGCGCATGCCGCACAGCGAGCGCGGCATGATCGTCGGTCTGTTCGGCGGTTCGTTCAACCCGCCGCATCAAGGCCACGCGCTCGTCGCCGAGATCGCCATCAAGCGACTAGGCCTCGACCAGCTCTGGTGGATGGTGACCCCGGGCAATCCGCTGAAGAGCCGCAATTATCTTGCTCCGCTCGCCGAGCGCATCGCCGAGAGCGAACGGATCGCTGCCGATCCGCGCGTCAAGGTCACAGCTTTCGAGCAAGCGCTCGGCGTCGGCTACACCGCCAATACGCTTGCCCGCGTCAAGGCCCGCAATCCGCATGTGCACTTCATCTGGATCATGGGTGCCGACAGCTTGCAGACCTTTCACAAATGGCAGAAATGGCAGGAGATCGCCCGCACTTTCCCGATCGCGGTGATCGACAGGCCGGGCGCCACACTCTCCTACCTCTCCTCGAAGATGACACGGACCTTCGATTTCGCCCGCGTCGATGAGGATGACGCTCGTGTTCTCTGGAAGAAGCCGGCTCCGGCCTGGACATTCATCCACGGGCCGCGCTCCCGCCTGAGTTCGACGGCCATCCGCAACGGCTCATTGCCGGGCAGTTCTGATAGCTGATTTTTGAGGAAATCCCAGAAACGAGAAAGCCCGACGGGGGAGGAGATCCGTCGGGCTTATAAACTCGATCGACAACTGGGAGGAGGAGTGTTGCCGATCCTACCGAACGGCTATGGGAGGAGGAGAAGCCGTTTCGATGGTTAAGTTCTACCATATCTAGCAGGAAGGTGAATATCGATTTGTGCAACGCAGCAATGCGGGCGATGCAACACTGCGTATGACAAATCTTGAGATGCTGCCGTTTTTATCGGCATGACCGACGAAGTAGTCTTTACCGCCTCGAACCTCATAGTGGTGCCTTGGGCGCTTCCTGGCGGAGCTGCCCGATAGCGGATCTACTCTTCACGGAAAGCTATGCGCTTCAAGAATACGCGAATTCCGGACGATTGGCGATAAGGGTTATATTTTCTTGGATATATCCCTAGCCAAAACGTGAAGGTCGTTATATTCGTCACGATATTTCGAACCTAGGGATAAGAACCATGCAGAACCGCCGCCAATGGATGAAACTGGCAACCGCCGTAATCGCGGCTCTCTGGCTTGGCGCGGCAGCGCTTCCCGCGCCGGCCGCAGCCGCCGAAAAACTGACCGTCTTTGCGGCGGCGAGCCTCAAGGATGCGCTCGACGCGGCCAATGCGGCCTGGGCCAAGGAAAGCGGCAAGGAAGCCGTCACCTCCTATGCGGCAAGCGGGGCTCTTGCAAAGCAAATTGAAAACGCGGCTCCCGCCGACATCTTCATCTCGGCCGACCTCGACTGGATGGATTACCTCGCCAAGAAGGACCTGATCAAAGCCGACACCCGCTCCAACCTGCTGGGAAACCGGATTGTGCTCGTTGCCGAAAAGGAAAAGGCAAAGCCGGTCGAAATCAAGCAGGGTTTCGATCTCGCCGCTTTGCTCGCTGACAGCAAGCTTGCCATGGGTGAGCCGAAGTCGGTCCCGGCAGGCAAATACGGCATGGCCGCGCTCGAAAAGCTCGGCGTGTGGAAATCGGTCGAGAGCAAGGTCGCCGGCGCCGAAAGCGTGCGCGCCGCTCTTGCGCTTGTCTCCCGCGGCGAGGCGCCCTATGGCATCGTCTACCAGACCGACGCGGCAGCCGATAAGGGTGTTGCAGTGGTCGGCACCTTCCCCGCCGATTCCCATCCGCCGATCATCTATCCGATCGCAATCCTGGCTTCGAGCAAGAATCCCGATGCGGCAGCCTATCTCGACTTCCTGAAATCGGATAAGGCAGCCGCCTTCTTCACGGCGCAGGGCTTCACCATTCTGAAGTGATTGAGAATCTGAGATGATTGCGGAATTGATCACCGCAGCTTAGCGTGAAGGCTCGCCTCAGCGAGCCTTCTATTTATCAGGGAGACGGCTGCATTTGGACGCACTGGGCTTGAGCAACGAGGAATGGACGGCGATCCTGCTCAGCCTGCGCGTTTCGATCGTCGCCATGCTGGCAAGCCTGCCCCTCGGCATTCTCGTCGCCCTGCTTCTGGCCCGCGGTCGCTTCTGGGGCAAGTCGGTGCTGAACGGCATCGTTCACCTGCCGCTGATCCTGCCCCCCGTCGTTACCGGCTTCCTTCTCCTCATCCTCTTCGGCCGCCGCGGCCCGATCGGCAGCCTGCTCGACCAATATTTCGGCATTGTCTTCTCCTTCCGCTGGACGGGTGCGGCGCTCGCCTGCGCCGTCATGGCGTTTCCGCTGATGGTGCGCAGCATCCGACTGTCGATCGAAGCGGTCGACCGCAAGCTGGAAGAGGCGGCCGGAACGCTCGGCGCCGGCCCTGTCGCGGTCTTCCTGACGGTCACGCTGCCGCTGACGCTCCCCGGCATCATCGCCGGCATGATCCTATCCTTCGCTAAGGCCATGGGTGAATTCGGCGCGACGATCACCTTTGTCTCCAATATTCCGGGCGAGACCCAGACGCTGCCGGCCGCCATCTACACCTTCACCCAGGTGCCGGGCGGCGATGCCGGCGCGCTGCGCCTGACACTTGTTGCCATCGTCATTTCCATGACAGCACTTCTCGCCTCCGAATTCCTTGCCCGTCTCGCCGGCCGGAGGATCGATCCGGAATGACGCTGATCGTCGAGGCAAGACAAAGGCTCGGGGCTTTTTCGCTGGACTCCGCCTTCACCTCCGAACGCGGCGTGACCGCGCTTTTCGGCCGTTCAGGCTCCGGCAAGACCTCGCTGATCCGCATCATCGCCGGCCTTGCCCGGCCCGACGAAGGCCGTGTCATGCTTGACGGGGAGGCCCTGACCGATACCGCCAAGGGCATCTTCGTCCCCAGGCACCGGCGTCGTTTCGGCTATGTCTTCCAGGAGGCACGGCTGTTCCCGCATTTGAGCGTCTGCGCCAATCTTTCCTACGGCCGCTGGTTTGCGCCGAGAGCCGCGGGCAGCGAGAGTTTCGATCGCGTCGTCGATCTGCTTGGTATCGAAACGTTGCTCGCGCGCAGCCCCGCCAAGCTTTCCGGCGGCGAGAAGCAGCGCGTCGCGATCGGCCGAGCCCTTCTCTCCTCACCCCGCCTGCTGCTGATGGACGAGCCGCTCGCCGCCCTCGATGAGGCACGCAAGGCGGAGATCCTTCCCTATCTCGAGCGATTGCGGGATGAAACCGACATCCCGATCGTCTATGTCAGCCATGCGATCGCCGAAGTGGCGCGACTGGCAAACCAGGTCGTCGTCATCAACGACGGCAAGGTGGAGGCTATAGGTCCGGCGGTCGATATATTGAGCCGTCCCTCTGCTGCCGCCGATCGGAGAGAGGCAGGTGCGCTGTTGGAAGGCACCGTCGAAAGCTTCGATGCGCGGCACCACCTGTCGATCGTTGCCCTGAAATCTCGCCGGCTGCATATTCCCAGTGCCGCCCTTGCATCAGGCAGGCCGGTCCGCATCCGCATCCCGTCCCGCGATGTCATGCTGGCGACCGCAAGGCCCGAAGGTCTCAGCGCATTGAACATTCTCGAAGGCAGGATCGAGCAGATGTCGCCGGACGAGGATGGAACGGTTGAAATCCGGCTGGATTGTGGGGGCGACGTCATTCTCTCGCGCATCACCGCATTGTCTTGCGAGCGCCTCGATCTTCAACCCGGCAAACAGGTTTTCGCCATCATCAAAACGGTTGCCCTGGAGGCGTGATCAGCCGCCGTGACCTGAATTGCGCTTGCCTTCGAGCCAGGCGAGATCCTCGGCAAGGCTTTCCCGCACGGTTCTTTCCATCCGCCGGAAGCGTTGGAGCAACTGCTCGCCGAACGGCGTCAGCGCGGCGCCGCCGCCCTTTTGCCCGCCACGTTGCGATTCAACCACCTGTTCGCTGAACATCCGGTTCATTTCGCTGACCAGCAGCCATGCGCGGCGGTAGGACATGTCCATCGCCCGGCCTGCCGCCGAGATCGAACCGGTGGTGCGGATGTGCTCCAGGAGCTCCATTTTTCCGTGACCGAGACGATCCTCGTCCGGGAAGCTGATTCGCAGGATGGGGACGAGTGTTTTTGCAGCTGGATCGGTCATCGAATTCGCGGATTGTGGAATTTGCGGCACTTTACGCTTCCGCATGGAAACTGTACACGCCCGCCAGAAGCGGCTCGCGTGGCAATATTCTGCAATTCGGCCGCAAGATCGGATTTTAGGCCGTTCCGTACCTTAGCATGTCTTGAAACATTAATGGTTTGATGCCTATCTTAACCATGATCCGGTCGTTATCGGATCTCGTGTTGTGCATGGTTTGTCATTCCAGGAAAGGGAAAGCACTGACAACAGTACACGCCAAGGGGAAAACGTTCGCCGTTGTCCCGAAGAGTGCGGAACGTGGCGCCGATGCCGCTGCCCGCGCCTTAGAAGCCGTCCTCACCAGCCTTGAGGACTCCAAAGCTGAAGATATCGTCACTATCGACATTGCCGGAAAATCGGCGCTTGGAGACTACATGATCGTCGTCTCCGGTCGCTCGAACAGGCATGTCATGGCGATCTCGGATCACCTGCTCACCGATCTCAAGGATGAGGGCTTCGGACCAGCCCGCGTCGAAGGTCAGGAAGGCGGCGATTGGATCCTGATCGACACCGGTGACATTATCGTGCATGTGTTCCGTCCCGAAACCCGCGAGTTCTACAACATCGAAAAGATGTGGGCGGCTCCGGATATGGATGAAGAAACACGGCACTGACAGGCGGGCCGGCATTTCGCTCGCTGCCTGAGACGTGGCATTGACTGGCCGGAAACCACAGCAAGCCGGCCGGTAGCGCACCGCGCGCCTGAAAGTGCCGCCATGAACGGGAGCGGATAAATGCGAATTGGTCTTTTTGCGGTGGGACGGCTGAAGTCCGGCCCCGAAAAGGATCTTGTGGCCCGTTACCTCGATCGTTTCGCCAAGGCCGGCTCGGCGGTCGGCCTCGAATTTAGCCGCGTTGCCGAAGTGGCAGAAAGCCGCGCCTCCAATGCGGAAACCCGCAAGCGCGAAGAAGCCGCGATGCTTTTGAAATCGCTGGCCGAAGGCAGCATCCTCATCCTTCTCGACGAACGCGGCAAGGCGCTGGACAGCGAAGCCTTCGCAAACCTGCTCGGCAACTATCGTGACCAGGGCAAGCGTGAACTGACGATCGCGATCGGCGGCGCCGACGGCCTCGACCCCTCGCTTTATGACCGTGCAGACGCCACGCTCTGTCTCGGCAAGATGACCTGGCCGCACCAGCTCGTCCGCACGCTGATCGCCGAGCAACTCTATCGCGCCGTCACCATCCTGTCCGGCCACCCCTACCACCGCGTCTGAGGCCGTGTCGGTTCCCGTGCGTCGGCCCATCTGTCGGCCCATGCGTCGGATTGTCACGCAGCCGTGTTTTGCCTGGCCGCCCGTTCTCCCTCAAACTTTCTGGCAAAGCGCGTCAAATCAGCTTAGTCTCCGCGCGATTTGAGAGAGTGCCCAGATAAGCAATGACGAGAACAGCAACCAGGCGACGTCGCATGATCCTGCCGGCTATTGCGGCAGGCATTGGTGCGGCAGCGATCACCGTCTCGGCAAGCCCCTTCTCCGTCAGGGCACAGGATGCAGCACCCGAAGCGGCGCAACCCTCGGCCGAGCCGGCTTCGAGCCCGCCGATAGCCGAAGCGCCGCCACCCGATCCGGCGGCCCAACTCGCCGCCAAACGCGACCAGACCCGCGCCGAACTCGAGGCGCTGTCGAAGACCATCAGTCTTTCCTCGGACAAGGTGAGCGAACTCCAGCAAAGCATCGCCAACCTGGAAAAGAGCACGCAAAGCGTCCGCCAGGCGCTGATCGATTCCGCCGCTCGCCGCAAGGGGCTCGAAAAGCAGATCCTCGACAGCGAGAAGAAGCTCGCCGATCTCGGCGTCAAGGAGGATGGCATCCGCCGTTCCCTGCACGAGCGTCGCGGCCTTCTGGCCGAGGTGCTTGCCGCGCTCCAGCGGATGGGCCGTAACCCGCCGCCGGCCTTGCTCGTCACCCCTGACGACGCGCTCGCTTCCGTGCGCAGCGCCATCCTGCTCGGCGCTGTCGTGCCTGGTATCCGCAAGGAAACCGACAAGCTTGCCGCAGACCTCGCAAGCCTTGCCGCATTGCAGAGCGCAAGTGCTGCCGAAAAGGCCGGCCTGACGTCGACGATGACTGATAGCATCGAGGAAGAGCGGCGCATGGACCTGCTGCTTGCCGAAAACGACAAGCTCAGCCGCAGCAACGCCGCCGAACTCCAGGCCGAAAAGAAGCGTTCGGAGGAGTTAGCCGGCAAGGCGACCAACCTCGAGGGCCTTGTCGCCTCGATGGAATCGGAGATCGCCTCGGTGCGCGACGCGGCTGCCGCCGCCCGCCAGGCGGAGGAGAATCGCAAGCTCTTGACGGACGAGCAGCGTGCTCAGGCCAAGGCGCTGGCCGACAGCGGCGTGCCCGATAAAAACCGCATTGCGCCCGCATATCCCTTCGGAGAATTGAAGGCGAAATTGGAGCTGCCCGTGGCAGGCGATATCCTGCGTCAGTTCGGCGATGCCGACGGTACCGGGCACGAGGCCATGGGAATGACTGTCGCCACCAATGCGGAGACGGTGGTAACGGCGCCCGCAGACGGCCTGGTGGTTTTCGCCGGCGCTTTCCGCAGTTACGGCCAGATGATCATCCTCGATACAGGCGACGGATACCACTTGGTCCTCTCGGGAATGGATACGATCAACACCCGTCAGGGAAAATTCGTTTTCTCAGGCGAGCCGCTCGCCGTGATGGGGGCGAAAAGAGTGGCAAGCGCAACTGCATTGGCGCTGGAAACAGACCGGCCAACGCTTTACATTGAATTTCGAAAAGACGGTAAACCGGTCGATTCCCGACCGTGGTGGACCGCCAAAGACACTGGAAAGGCACGCAATGATTCGTAGGGCTTCTCTTGTTCTGGTCGGCGCATTGATGGGTGCGACCGCCATGAGCGTCATCTACTCGGCGGGTGTGCCGGCAGAAGCGGCCGGATCCTCCACATACAAGGAACTCTCGATTTTCGGCGATGTCTTCGAACGGGTGCGCGCGCAATATGTGACGCCGCCGGCCGAAGACAAACTGATCGAGAACGCCATCAACGGCATGCTGTCCTCGCTCGACCCGCATTCGAGCTACATGAATGCGAAGGACGCCGAGGATATGCGCACCCAGACCAAGGGTGAGTTCGGCGGCCTCGGCATCGAAGTCACGATGGAAGACGAACTCGTCAAGGTCATCACACCGATCGACGATACGCCTGCCGCCAAGGCCGGGGTTCTTGCCGGCGATTACATTTCCGAGATCGACGGCCAGTCCGTGCGCGGCCTGAAGCTCGAAGACGCCGTCGAGAAGATGCGCGGCGCCGTCAACACGCCGATCAAGCTGACGTTGATCCGCAAGGGCGCCGACAAGCCGATCGAGCTGACGATCGTCCGTGATGTCGTTGCCGTCCAGGCCGTCAAGTCGCGTGTCGAGGACGATGTCGGATACCTCCGCATCATCTCCTTTACCGAGAAGACCTATCCGGACATGGAAAAGGCGATCAAGAAGATCAAGGACACCGTTCCGGCTGACAAGCTGAAGGGTTACGTCCTCGACCTGCGCCTCAATCCGGGCGGCCTGCTCGACCAGGCGATCAATGTCTCCGACGCGCTGCTGGAGCGCGGCGAGGTGGTTTCCACCCGCGGCCGCAATCCTGACGAAACCCGCCGCTTCAACGCCGGCCCGGGCGACCTGACGGACGGCAAGCCGGTCATCGTGCTGATCAACGGCGGTTCGGCTTCCGCATCGGAAATCGTCGCCGGCGCTCTTCAGGACCTGCGCCGCGCCACTGTTCTCGGCACGCGCTCTTTCGGCAAGGGCTCGGTCCAGACAATCATCCCGCTCGGCGAAAACGGCGCGCTGCGCCTGACCACGGCGCTCTACTACACGCCGTCGGGCCGCTCGATCCAGGGTACGGGCATCACGCCCGACATCAAGGTCGACGAGCCGCTGCCGCAGGAACTGCAGGGCAAGATGGTGACCGAAGGCGAATCCAGCCTGCGCGGCCACATCAAGGGCCAGAGCGAGACGGACGAAGGTTCGGGCTCGGTCGCCTATGTCCCGCCGGACCCGAAGGACGACGTTCAGCTGAATTACGCGCTTGATCTTCTGCGCGGCAAGAAGACCGATCCGGCCTTCCCGCCGAACCCGGACAAGGCCGTCGTCGCCAAGTAATCATCATGCCAAGGCCGGGCACTTCGCCCGGCCTTGATCCTTTTGCTGTTTCCCGGTTTTGGAGCGGGCGAGAAATTGGGAACGGACCTGCATGCGCCTTTGGGCCGCAACCGCAAAACCGGCAATCGGCGCCCGGGCGTCCTACGCCTGGGCCGCATCGCCGCCAGCCTATGCCTTTTCGCGATAGGCGGCTTTTCCCTCTATACCGCGTTTCGCGGCGACGGGCTCGAACGCACCCATCCACCAGCAGCCGAACAGGCGGCAACGCCGCCGTCCGGCACGCCTCAACCGCCGCCGCAGACCCCGGCCGGCCAGGCCGCAAGCGGCATGCCCCGCGCCGAACCGCGCTCGGGCGCCAATGTCGAGCAGATGATCACCGGCGACGGCTCCGTCGTGACCAAATACAGTCCGCGTCCACGCGACGGTAGCGGGCCGGTTCTGGTCGACGCAATGCAGGTGGGCCAGGATCCGCGCATGGCGGCAATGCCCAATGAAACGTTATTGGAAGAAACGCCCTATGGCAGGCTGCCGATCGTCGGCCCTGACGGCCGGCGACCGATGGACCAATATGCCCGGCCCTCATCCGGGGCGCGCGGCGTCCGCATCGCCATCGTCGTCAGCGGTCTCGGGCTGAGCCAGACCGGAACGCAGCGCGCCATCGCCGAGCTGCCGGAGGAGATCACGCTGGCCTTTGCCGCAAGCGGCAACAGCCTGCAGCGCTGGATGCAGGAGGCCCGCCGCGGCGGCCATGAGATTCTTCTGCAGGTGCCGCTCGAGCCCTTTGATTACCCGACCAACGATCCGGGTCCGCAAACCCTGCTGACTTCCAAGCCGGTCGCGCGCAATATCGAGAACCTGCACAAGGCGATGGGCGAAATCACCAACTATACCGGCGTCATGAATTATCTCGGCGGCCGGTTTCTCGCCGATCCCACCGCCATGGAGCCCGTCATGCGCGATATCGGCAAACGCGGCCTGCTCTTCCTTGACGACGGCAGCTCGGCACAGTCGAAGACGGCTGATGTCGCCAAGGGCACCGAGCTGCCCTATGCCTTCGCCGACCTGCAGCTCGACGGGCAGCTCGATGTCAGCGCCGTCCTGCAGAAGCTCGACGAACTCGAACGCATCGCCCGCAAGAACGGCCAGGCGATCGGCGTTGCCTCGGCTTTCGACGAAAGCGTCGACGCTATCGCCAAATGGAGCCAGGAGGCGGCAATGCGCGGCATTGAAATCGTCGGCATCGCCACCCTGACGAACGATCCCCGCAATCCCTAGAGCATGATGCGAAAGCGTAAGCGGTTTCGCATCATGTTTTGATGACCTAATTGAGAACCGGAATTCCTGAACGGAGAAGAAAATGAGCCAGGCGACCGTGAAAGCAGAGGATCTGCCCTACCGCCCCTGCGTCGGCGTGATGATCTTGAACCGTGACGGTCTCGTCTGGGCGGGACGGCGCATACCTGACGGCAATTCCGAATATGACGGCTCGCCGCAACTCTGGCAAATGCCCCAGGGTGGCATCGACAAAGGTGAAGATCCGCTCGATGCCGCCTATCGCGAGCTTTATGAGGAGACCGGCATCAGGACGGTGACGCTGCTGGCCGAAGCGAGTGACTGGATCAACTATGATCTGCCGCCGCAGCTGATCGGCATCGGGCTGAAGGGAAAATTCCGCGGCCAGACGCAACGCTGGTTTGCCTTCCGGTTTGAGGGAGACGAGGGCGAGATCGCCATCAACCCGCCTCCTGGCGGCCATGAGCCGGAATTCGATGCGTGGGAATGGAAACCGATGCAGGAATTGCCGGGTCTGATCGTGCCCTTCAAGCGGTCCGTCTACGACCGGGTGGTCGCCGAGTTCCAGCATCTGGCGGCACTTCAGCCGGAAGACTGAGACGGGCAGAGTGGCGCTTCCAGTTTTGCCCGGCAAGCACGCGGAAAGGTCGCCGCGTCCGTGATCCGGCAAAGTCTGGAGCGACTTGTTTGCGGGCGGTGGCCTGATCAGGCAATACCGGCCGCCGAAGAGGCAGCCGGCATCTTGTGAGAGATTACTCGGCTTCGTCGGCGGAATCGGCGTTGAGCTGGCCGTATTTGCTTTCGCCGATTTTCTCGAGCAGATCGAGCTGTGTTTCGAGGAAGTCGATATGACCTTCCTCATCCGCCAGCAGCTCTTCGAAGAGCTTCATCGAAACGTAGTCGCCGGCCTCGTGACAAATGTCGCGCGACTTCTTGTAGGCCGTGCGGGCGTCATACTCGCCGGCAAGATCGGCTTCCAGAACCTCCTTGACGTTCTGACCGATGCGCAAAGGGGCGAGCGTCTGCAGATTGGGATGGCCTTCGAGGAAAATGATGCGTGCGACAAGCCGGTCGGCGTGGTGCATCTCTTCGATGGATTCGGCGCGCTCCTTCTTGGCGAGCTTGGTGTAGCCCCAGTCTTCAAGAAGGCGATAATGAACCCAATATTGATTGACCGCGCCAAGCTCGAGGAACAGTGCCTCGTTAAGCCGCTCGATGACTTTTTTGTCGCCTTTCAATGTCCGCTCTCCTGCTTTCCTCGTGGAATTGTTTCAAGCGTGACATGAAATCAAATATCTCGGTTTCCGTCGAGTGGCGACGGGCGTGATATTCCTCGGTCGTCTGGATGATGATATCAACCACGTTAGGGAAACAGCCGCAGCAGCGACCGCGCTTTTCCATGGCGTGATAAACCTTCGCAGGCACGATAAGCTGCCAACAGTCTTGATCGAGAAGGTCGACGATGACCTGCCGGATTTCCTTGTCGGTTATGTAATTGCAGCTGCAGACGAGCACGTCTTCGTTCCAAACATGACACTGACTATCGTGTTTTTCTGCTAAAGAAGATGGTGGTTGTCAAGAAAAATTCGAGTCCCTCGCCATCGAGCGGCGACGGTGGGCAAACCCTGTTGCAGTTTGTCCGAAATTCGACGGCGGTTGAGGCGGCGACATCAAACGGGCATGGATATCTATGAAAGCGCGCCGGCATGATCCGATCGGCAAAACGCGCTTCAATGAAAATTCCGCCCGCGGGGCATGACACCGGCGGTCTCCGCCACGCCTGCATGGCGGCCTGTAGAAATCACAGTTTTTTCCAACCCCGCCCCTCTCCGAGCATCCGCAATCTTCCGCTGGTCGCCTCCCGGCCTCAGCACTTCGTCGGCCCGTTCGCAAGCGCCGAAACGGCGGGCCTCGCGTTGCAGGAGGCCAAGGGCAGGCGTCATGTCCTCGATATGCTCGACGACGGTATGGATCACGCCGCTATGGCTTTGCAGCCTGCCGCGGATTTTCACGAGACGGGCGCCCATGACGACCGCGCGGTACTTGTCGAAAACCTTGTTCCAGACGATCGCATTGGCGACCCCGGTCTCGTCCTCCAGCGTCATGAAAATTACGCCCTTGGCCGAACCCGGCCGCTGGCGCACCAGCACCAGACCAGAAATCGTCACCCTCTTTCCGTTCGGCACTCTGAGAAGATCGACATTGCGCGTGATGCCCATCTTCTGGAATTCCTCTCTCAGGAAGGAGACTGGATGCGCTTTCAGCGACAGGGAGAGATAACGATAATCCTCGATCACCTGCTCGCCCGGCTGCATATCCGGCAACTTCGTCACAGGCTCGGCCTGGAGGTCGATATGACGGACCGGTTCGAAAAGCGGCAGCTCTTCGGCGGCACTCTTCACATCCAGTGCCCGCACCGCCCAGAGCGCTTCGCGCCGTGACAGATGGATGGAGCGGAACGCATCCGCGTCCGCCAGCCGCTCGATGACGGATTTCTGCAGGCCGGAGCGCAGCCAGAGATCACGCACCGAACCGTAGCCTTTGCCTCGATTGCCGATGAGCCGTTCCATATCGGTTGATGAGAGACCCTTGATCTGCCGAAAACCGAGCCGCACAGCGTGCCGGGTCTTGATGATCTCGCGCATCTCGCCATGCCGGAAATCGACGGCCTGCCGATCGAAGGTAGCCTCTTCCAGGGTACAATCCCAGTCCGATTCATTGATATCGACCGGCAGGATCTTTACGCCATGCTCGCGCGCGTCCCGCACCAGTTGGGCCGGCGCGTAAAACCCCATCGGCTGGGAATTCAACATCGCCGCGCAGAAGACATCGGGATAATAGGCCTTCAGCCATGAAGAGGCATAAACAAGCAGTGCGAAGGAAGCGGCATGGCTTTCCGGAAAACCATATTCACCGAAACCTTTGATCTGATTGAAGCATTGCTTTGCAAATTCTGGATCGTAGTCCTTTGAGACCATCCCCTCGATGAAGCGCTTCTCGAAATCGCCGATCGTGCCGGTTCGCTTGAATGTGGCCATCGCTCTGCGAAGCTTGTCGGCCTCCGCCGGCTTGAAGCCTGCAGCGGTGATCGCGATCTGCATCGCCTGCTCCTGAAACAGCGGCACGCCGAGCGTTCTTTCGAGCACCGCTTCGAGTTCCTTGCTCGGATATTCCACCGGAATGTTCTTGGCCTTCTGCTCCCGGCGCTTCAAATAGGGATGAACCATATCGCCTTGGATCGGCCCCGGCCTAACGATCGCCACCTCGATGACGAGATCGTAAAAAACTCTGGGTTTCAGGCGAGGCAGCATGCTCATTTGCGCCCGGCTTTCGATCTGGAAAACGCCGAGTGTATCGGCCCGGCCCATCATGTCGTAAACCGGTTCACCCTCCTCTCCGTGCTCCCTGTTGCCGAGGTCGGCAAGCGTCTTCTTCACCTCGTAATGCAGTTCGAGCAACGAAAAGGCTTTCCTGAGGCAGGTCAGCATGCCGAGCGCCAGCACATCCACCTTGAGGATTTTGACGTTGTCGAGATCGTCCTTGTCCCATTCGATCATGTAGCGATCCGGCATCGCCGTCTTCATGATCGGCACCACCTCGTCGAGCCTGTCCCGGGTGATGACGAAGCCGCCGACATGCTGGGTGAGGTGTCTGGGAAAACCGAGAAGCTCGGAGGCATATTTCAGCACGTTCCGTGTTACCGGATCCTTGATGTCGAGGCCGGCCGCCCTTGCATCCCGCTCCGAAAGATTATCCTCCGACCAGCCCCAGACGAGGCTGCTGATCGCCGACTGGACATCCTCCGAGAGCCCAAAGGCCTTGGCGACCTCGCGGCCGGCCGAACGGGTGCGGTAGGTAGTCACCCCCGCCGTCAGCCCCGCATGCTCTCTCTTGTAATTTTTATAAATGAACTGGATGACCTCTTCGCGCCGGTCATGCTCGAAATCGACGTCGATGTCAGGCGGTTCGTCCCGGTCCATCGAAATGAAGCGGTCGAAAAGCAATGTGCTCTTTCGAGGATCGACTTCCGTTATCTCGAGGCAATAGCAGATGACCGAATTCGCCGCCGACCCGCGCCCCTGGCACAAGACCTTGAGTTCATAGCGGGCGTGTTGGATGATCTTGTAAACCGTCAGGAAATAGGAGGCGTATTTCTTCTGGCGAATGAGATCGAGTTCATATTCGATCTGCGGCGCCACCTTGGCCGGAATGCCCTCAGGATAGCGTTTCGCCGCTCCCGCTCTCGTCAGCCTTTCCAAGGTCTCCTGCGGCGTTTCACCGGGATCGTTTTCCGGCGGGTAATTGTGCTCCAGTTCCTTCAACGAAAAGGTCAATTTGGCGAAGAAGGCCTGCGTATTCTCGACCGCATCAGGATAATCCCGGAAGATCCGGAGCATTTCACGTGAATCCTTGAGATAGCGTTCGGCATTCGGCGCCAGCAGGAATCCGGCTTGCGATATCTGCACATGCTCCCGGATCGCGATCACGACATCCGAAAGCGGCCGGCGTTCGGGATGGTGGTAGAGCGGCTGGTTGGTCGCAATTAGCGGCACGCGGTTTCGGGCGGCAAGCATGGCAAATACCGCAAAAACCTGTCTGTCGCGACCGTCATAGGCGGGGGCCAGCGCCACATGGAATGCTTTGCCGAACCGTTTGCGAAAGCGTTTCAAGTAATCTTCCAACCCCGACTGGCCAGCCTGGCTATCGACAAGAATACGATCGGGAACGAGGGCAAGCATCATCTCGTCGCCCCATTCCATAAGCTCGGCTTCCGTCAGGATGCAGCTTCCCTTGACCGCCTCCTCCTTCAGATTACCCGCACTGAGAAGGCGACAGATGTTTGCCCAGCCCCGCCGGTTGCACGGATAGGCGAGGATATCAGGCGTTCCATCGCAAAAGACGAGACGGGCGCCCGGCTGAACCCGGATAGGATCGAGGATTACCTCCTTTTTTCCTTCCTTCTTAGCCTGGGCCAGAATCTCTTCTCTGTTCCTGTATTTCTCCTGAAGCTGTTCTGCCTGTGCATGCGCCCGCACCACACCGGCAACCGAATTCCGGTCCGCAATGCCGAGCCCTCCAAGCTTCAGATAAGCGGCCTGCACGACCATCTCCTCAGGGCTGGAGGCGCCTTCGAGGAACGAAAAATTCGTTCGTGTACCGATCTCGAAGAATGCGCGTACGGGTTTCATGCAAAAACTCCGTGCATGAACCAGCGGGGATCGAGTTCCTCACCATAAAAACCGCGGCGATAGATCCAAAAGCGATGCCCGGCCTCATCCTCAATACGGAAATAATCACGTGCCTCGGCGTCGCTTCCGTCGATCCACCACTCCATGGCAATCCGCTCCGGACCTTCGCTTTTTGCCACCTGATGCTGCATGCGCCGCCAACGAAAAACTTGCGGGGGACCATCGGGCACTTCGGCGAGCACAGTCTCGACAGGCTCCGGCGTTGCAAAAAGCCGCAACGGCCGCTCTTCACGGAAGGGAAGAGGACTGTCCCGCTCCGCCTTCCGCCGTCTCGAAAGATTGTCCATCGCCGGAACCGTGATGACGGCACGTTCCGGCACGTGGCTCTCGCGGAGCTGAAAGCTTTGCAAGCAATCCGCACCAAGCCGGGCCGAAACCCGATCGACGAAAACAGAAAGCGAGATTTCCCCCTGGCGGTCGCCTTCGAAATCACCTTGCGCCTCGTTGAACGGCTCATGCCGCAACACATTCAGCCGGAGGATCTCGAAACCATAGCCAGCATCGATATCGTCATAGACCGCCTGCAATCGCTCGGAAAAAAGCCCGGCGATGAATTTCGGTTCGCGAAGCGGCTGCGAAGCGCCGACGGAAATGCGAAAAACCCTGCCGTCGACGCGGAACAGGACCAGTTCGAACACACGCCCGCCGGCTCCCCGCGCCTCCAGCGACGGCTGCAGCGACACGGCGACCTGTCTGGTGACGGAGAGGATCTGCTCTTCCGTGCCGATGGGCTCGATCAGCCGGCTTTCGGCCGAGAGGCTGGCGACGGGACGCCGGGGCGACACCGGCTCCTCTTCGCGTCCCAGCGCCTGGTCGAGACGCAGGAGCAGCTCCGGGCCGAATCGGCGGGTCAGCGGCGCTCGCGGCGCATTGATGACGTCACCGACATATTTGAGACCGAGCTTCTTCAGGGCATCGACGGTTTGCCCTTCCAGCCGCAAGGCAGCGACCGGCAGAGGCGCCAGCACAGTATCGGTTTCCTCATCCCCAATCACACCGCCTTGCCCGAAGCGGGACATTGCCCAGGAAAGGCCCGGAGACGATGAGATCGCTCCCCGTGCATCGAACCCCATGTGAAAGAGGCGCGCCAGCACATCCTTGAGAAGCGCCTTTTCACCACCGAAAAGATGGGCGCAACCGGTAATGTCGAGAAACAGGCCATCCTTGCCGTCGAACGCCACCAGCGGCGTATAACGGTCGCACCAATCGGCAATTGCCTCCAGCAACCGACGGTCGGCCGCAGGATCTTCTTCCACGACATCGAGCGCCGGATACATGGCGTGTGCTTCGGCAACGCCCTGCTCCTTCTTCAGCCCCAGCCTCTCGGCCAACTCGTCCAGTGCCGTCAGCCGCATGGCATTGTTGAGCTTGCCGGAACAGACGATCGGCGGCTCCTCAGGACGCCCTCTCGAACGCCAGGAGAGCCCCCATCGCCTGCGAGCGATGCGATCTGTTGGCAGATGCGGAAAGCTGAGCGCCAGAATGCGCTGACTGTTCGCCTGGAGGACGAGCGAAGCCTGGTTCGGCAACAGGGAGAAATTCGCGTTCATGGGGATTCCACTCCAGAAGAAAGGAGAGCGGGGCCGGATTGCGGCTCTTCTCCAGCGTGAGACGGAAAATCGGATTGCCGATGCTGCCGGAAAGCTTCGATCTGTCCGGCAGCGGCCGCAGACCTGATGGCGCGGATTCGACATGCAGACGAAAGGCCGCACTGCTCGCCTCTTCCTCGCCGGCCTGCCGGACAAGAAAGAGCGGACGGCGGGCAGCCCGCGTCCTGAGATTGAGCCTGCGGCTTTCCGTCAAACCGAAATGCGCAGGATTGCCCCGCACTTCGAAGACGACGGCCGAGAAGGCAGCGCTTTCCACCGCGGTCTCGGCAAGCCAGAGGGCTTCGCCCAGCTTGCGCGGCGCCGCATGAAGAAATCGTTCCGGGTTCAGCCCGAAATCCAGAAGCCCTGGAGCATAGGGGCGGCCGGCCTCCAGCGTGCCGATGGCATCGCCGATCCAGAGCAGCGGCAGAAGCCTGCCGGCATCCGCCTCCCGTTTCTGAAGCCGCGCGGCAACGGCCATCGCCAGCCCGCTTGCCGGACCTGCATCGCGTGACAGAGACGCGCGGAATTCGATGATCGCATCGAGCGGCAGGCCACCTTCCATCGCCTCGTCGAGCGGTGCGACGCCGAACGGCAGACGAAGCCCGCAGCCGTTCCGTTCGACAGCCTGTCGCCCGACCTTTCCCGACGCCAGGGCTTCCCGCTCCGCTGCCGCAAGCGCCGGCGCGGACTTTCCTTCTAGCTTGGCGATGGTTTCGCGGAGCGCAAAAAGCCGCTCGCGCGCCAGGGCGGTCTGCGCCATGGCGTTCACTCCGTTCGTCTTGTTCCTGTTATGTTCTTATGGATTCCAGAGAGCCGAAGAAGAGTCAACAACCATTTTCTATGAATTTATTCCTGCCTTTGATTCCGCACTCGAAAATCGGCGATAAAGGTTCTATATGGGCCCGCAAAGGAAGGAATATTCATGGCCCGCATAGACCAGAGCGATGATTGGCGGGACCGCCATGCGCCGACGATCAGCACTTTCGAGTCGCTGGCCATGGAGGCCTACAGCCATCTGCCGGATGAATTCCGCCAGCTGACGACCAACCTCACGATCGAGATCGAGGATTTCCCCGATGACGACGTTTTCGAGGACATGGCGCTGGAAACCCCCTTCGATCTGCTCGGCCTTTTCGAGGGAAGGGGCATTTCCGAACGCTTCACGGTAGAAACCGGCGAGATGCCGAACCGCATCCGCCTCTACCGGCGTCCCATCCTCGATTACTGGGCCGAAAACGACGAGACGCTCGGCGATATCATCACCCACGTCCTGATCCACGAGATCGGCCACCATTTCGGCCTGAGCGACGACGACATGGAGCGGATCGAGGCAAGTGCCGAGGAAGCCGCCGAGCGCTAATGCATGTCGCCCGGAAGTGTGCAGCGGTTCCGGGACAACGACATGCATAAAACAAGCCGCGCGTTCGGCAGAACGCGCTACTGCTCGGAGAGCTTCATCTCGGGATCGTAATCCTTGCCTTCGACCTCCTTGACGACGGCCTGACCGCATTGCATCGCGCCGGTCGCGGCATTGAAGGCATAGGTCGGCGAGCCCTCCAGCGACCAGCCCTTGTTGAGGGCGGCGGTGACCTTGTGGCAGAAGGAGGCGTCGTCGGGACCGGTCAGGAAGCGGTAGAGTTTCATCAGGCTGGCTTTCTTGCAGAAATCAGGCGAGCTTTATGAACCAGAGCTTCGGCCTGGACAAGATGCAGCCGCTCGATCATCCGCCCGTCCGCAGTGATGACGTTGCGGCCCTCGGCAGCCGGATCGGCAAAGGCAGCAATGATCGCCTCGGCTTCCGTTATCTCCTGCGTGCTCGGCCCGAAATGCCGGTTGGCGGCTGCAATCTGCAAGGGGTGGATCAGCATCTTGCCGGCAAAACCCATGGCGCGGCCCTGTCCGCATTCGGCATCGAAGCCTTCGCCATCCTGGAAATCGTTGAAGACACTGTCGAGCGCATCGAGCCCGTAGGCCTTGACCGCCAGGATCACCTGCATCAGCCATGGCACTAGGTAGGTCCGTCCCGGCTGCGGCAAGACGCCCGTTTCCTTGCGCAGGTCGTTGAGGCCGACGACGAGGCAATCGAGCCGCGATCCCGGCGTGCGGCCGGCTTCGGCGATTGCGCCGACATTCAGCACGCCGCGCGGCGTCTCGATCATCGCCCAGATGCGCAGTTCTTCCGGCGCATCCGCTTCCGCCAGCAGGTCGCTGATGTCGGTGACATTCTGAGGTTCGTCCACCTTCGGCAACAGAACGGCATCGGGCAAAACGTCCTTGACCAGATCGAGATCCGCCGGCCCGAACTCGGATGACAAAGAATTGATACGAATGATCCTTTCCTTGCCCTCGAGCGCCGGCCCGGCAAAAAAACGTCTCAGATTTTCCCGCGCTTCTCCCTTCTTCACCGGCGCTACCGAATCCTCCAGATCGAAAATAACGGCATCGCAATCAAGGGAATGGCTCTTTTCGAGCGCCCGCGCATTAATGGCGGGTACGCTCAGCACCGAGCGGCGCAGGCGCAGAGAACGGAGAGATCTGGTTCGGTTCATGAACCATTAGTGCCAAGCTTCGCAAAGCCCGGCAAGACACCAAAAAGCCATGCTTACCTTGCAGAGAGGAAAAAGAAGGACCACATTCCTTTCTGAAGAAAGGTCTCAAACCAATGCAGAACATTCGCTCCATCTTCATCATGCTTGCCGGCGCCACCTTTTTCGTGGCCATGCTGCTTCTCACCTTCTCGGTGACGCTCGCCGTCGGCGGCATTCTGACCGTACTGATGGTCGGCCGTGCACTTTCGATGAAGATGAAGCCCGCTCCGGTGCGTGCCAAGGCAAATAACGGCCAACGCGAGATGCGCATCTGGAACGACGGCCGCGGCACGATCATCGACCTCTAAGCAGCTTACGCCCAAAAAATGAACTGACACTGTCGGATCATGCTTCCATGATACGTCCTTTGAAGCAGCCAGGCATTCAGCCGGCGCTCAAAAACGATGGAGGACGAGCATGGATACGACGACGGAAAACAATCCGGTCAAAATGCCGCCGGTCAAGAATGGCCTGCTGCCTTATCTGACGGTCGGCGGCGCGGTGAAGGCCGCGGAATTCTACCAGAAGGCTTTCGGCGCCGAAGAAGCCTACAGGGTGCCGGTCGACGAGAGCGGCCGGACGATGCATGTGCATCTCTATATCAACGGCAGCTCCCTCATGCTGTCGGATGCCTATCCCGAATACGGCCATCCCTTCAAAGGCCATGAAGGCTTCGCCATCCAGCTTGTTATCGACGACATCGATTTCTGGTGGGACCGGGCGGTCGCTGCCGGTGCCGAAGTCGTCATGCCGGTCGAACTGATGTTCTGGGGCGACCGCTATGGCCAGCTTCGCGATCCCTTCGGCGTCCTTTGGGGTCTCAACGCACCGACCAAGTAACGGGCGTGTACAACGGCAGGCCGCGCGAAACGTCGCGTGGCCACTATTTTAGAAAGATTCTCCTTCATTTCGACGAAAAACTGGACTAGATGCAAATTCCAGAAAGTACGTTTGCTGAAATGGAGCATGGGTCATGGATAAATTCGTGAAGCTCACGGGCGTTGCAGCGCCCTTGCCGGTCGTCAATATCGACACCGACATGATCATTCCGAAGGACTATCTGAAGACCATCAAGCGCACCGGTCTCGGCAAGGGTCTTTTCGCCGAAGCCCGCTACAACGAAGACGGCTCCGAAAACCCCGATTTCGTGCTGAACAAGCCGGCCTATCGCGATGCCAAGATCCTGGTCGCCGGCGACAATTTCGGCTGCGGCTCCTCGCGCGAGCATGCTCCGTGGGCACTGCTCGATTTCGGCATCCGCTGCGTGATTTCCACCAGCTTCGCCGACATTTTCTACAACAACTGCTTCAAGAACGGCATCCTGCCGATCAAGGTCAGCCAGGAAGATCTCGACAAGCTGATGGACGACGCTGAGCGTGGCTCCAACGCCATCCTGACCGTCGATCTTGAGAGCCTTGAGATCACTGGTCCCGATGGCGGCTCGATCAAGTTCGACCTCGACGAGTTCAAGCGCCACTGCCTGCTGAACGGCCTCGACGATATCGGCCTGACGATGGAAAAGGGCAAAGCGATCGACGAGTTCGAAAAGAAGAACGCCGCTTCGCACCCCTGGGCTGCCTGAGCCCATCCAACGGATTATCGACCAAGCCGGGCTTCGCCCGGCTTTTTCTTTAAAGGCCGTTTCTGGTCAGAGAAATTTCTCTTTCCAAAGCCTCAGCTTTTCGAGCGACACGCCGATGCCGCCGCAGACTTCGATCAGCGGATTGTCGAAGCGCTGAAGAAGCCCGGCATGTACATCGGCAACGGCAAGAGCCGCGCCGCAGGCCGGCTCGACCAGAATGCGATGGGCATCGGCAAATTTCAGGCAGGCGGCGACGGCATCGGCGTCGCTGACGACAACGCTTTCGATCGGATGCTGTTTCGGCAGGTCAAAGACATGCTGCGCCACCCGCCGTGCGCCGAGCGACGTCGCGATCGAGGTGATCGCCGGAAGCGAGATGCGCTCATTGGCCTTGAGGCTGGCATGGAATGAAGCCGCCCCTTCGGTTTCGACGGCGATGACGGGCACATCTGAAAGCCCGTTCCGTTTCAGCCCCTCGACAATGCCGGCAAGCAACCCTCCGCCGCCGACGCTGGTGATGACGCAATCGAATTTTGCGCCCTTCGCTATCACCTCGTCGATCAGCGTGGCATGACCATCCCACAGAAGCGGATGATCGAAGGGATGAACATAGGTCGCCTTGCGGATCTCCGCGAGTTCAACCGCATGAGCGTTGGCTTCATCGAAAGCCGATCCATGGACCAGGACATTCGCGCCGGTTGCGGCAATCGTCTGCCGGACATCGGCTGCCGTGGTCTCTGGCACGACGATCGTGACCGGCACTCCGAGCGCGCGGCCGGCATAAGCCGCGGCGATGCCGGCATTGCCGCCGGAGGCGCAGAAGATCTCGCGCGCACCATTTTCCACCTCGTGCTGGCAAAGCCGGCCGACGCCGCGCAGCTTGAAGCTGCCGGAAGGCTGCAGCGCATCGAGCTTCAACCAGAGCGGCTTGCCGCTGGCGCTATAACCAGGCGATGTCCGAACCAGGGGCGTGTCGAGATGAAGGGGTGCTGAAGTCATGGGAACATCCAGGAAATAAACGTGAGACAACCGTTCTAATCCGTTTGCGGGCACGGGAGCAACCATCGCAAGGGAAAGCGAAGCGTACCGATTCAGCTCTTCTCTCGCTTGAAATGCCCATTTCCGGGGTCTAAGAAACCGCAACTTGTTTATCCAGGAGGGTTTCATGACAGCGCGCAATCTTTTCCTGCTGCCGGGTGACGGCATCGGTCCCGAGGCCATGGGCGAGGTCCGCAACATCATCGCCTATATGAATGAGGCGATGAATGCCGGTTTCGTCACCGACGAGGGCCTTGTTGGCGGCTCTGCCTATGATGCCCATGGCGCGGCGATCTCCGAAGCCGATATGCAGAAGGCGCTTGCCGCCGATGCCGTTCTTTTCGGCGCCGTCGGCGGCCCGAAATGGGATAGCGTGCCTTACGAAGTACGCCCGGAAGCCGGCCTGCTTCGCCTGCGCAAGGATCTGCAGCTTTTCGCCAACCTGCGCCCGGCCATCTGCTATCCGGCCCTTGCTTCGGCCTCCTCGCTGAAGCCGGAACTGGTCGAAGGCCTTGATATCCTGATCATCCGCGAGTTGACCGGCGGTGTCTATTTCGGCGAGCCGAAGGAGATCATCGACCTCGGCAACGGCCAGAAGCGCGGCATCGACACGCAGGTCTACGATACCTACGAGATCGAGCGTATCGCCGGCGTCGCCTTCGAAATGGCCCGCACGCGGCAGAACCGCGTCTGCTCAATGGAAAAGCGCAATGTCATGAAGTCGGGCGTGCTCTGGAACCAGGTCGTGACCGAGACGCACAAGGCGAAATATTCCGACGTCCAGCTCGAACATATGCTCGCCGATGCCGGCGGCATGCAGCTTGTGCGCCAGCCCAAGCAGTTCGACGTCATCGTCACCGATAATCTTTTTGGCGACATGCTTTCGGACGTCGCCGCCATGCTGACCGGTTCGCTCGGCATGCTGCCGTCTGCCTCGCTCGGCGCGCCTGACGGCAAGACCGGCAAGCGCAAGGCGCTCTATGAGCCGGTGCACGGCTCGGCTCCCGACATTGCCGGCAAGGGCGTCGCCAATCCGATCGCCATGATCGCCTCCTTCGCCATGTGCCTGCGTTACTCCTTCAACCTGGTGAAGGAAGCCGACGACCTGGAAAAGGCGATCGCCAATGTGCTCGACAAGGGCATCCGCACCGGCGACATTATGGCCAACGGCTGCAAGCAGGTCGGCACCGTCGAAATGGGCGATGCGATCCTCGCCGAGTTCAAGGCGCTGTCCGCCTGATATATTTCACGTGAAACAGCATCCGGCCCTTCGCATCGCGCATGCGGAGGGCTTTTTCGTCAAAGGCCGAGAAGCCTGAACGCGGTCGGTCGAATTCTCCGAAACGGACTATTCTCGGCCACAATCTCGTGTATTTTTGCGCCGAATTTTAACCCGGCAAATTCGAACGGACGGCAGGATGCGGGCATTTTGGGCTTCCCTGGACAGGCGCTGGCGCCGGAGCGGTGTCGGCATGCCGCCTTTGCGCTGGCAGGCCTGCCTCTTCGTCACGCTCAATGCCGTGCTCCTTTCCATGCTGCTCTTCGACGCGCCGGTCGGCGCCAGCGAAGTTCCCGCGCCTGTGAAGCAACTCGGCGAGATACTGACCAATTTCGGCGATTCCGCCTGGCTGATCTACACCAGCATCCTGCTCTTCTTTCAGGGCAGGGCGGGCTACAAGCTTTTGAAGACAGCCCGCTCCAAGGCGCAGGCGCTCTATGTCAGCTGGATCGGCGCCTATCTCTTCACTACGATCGTCTTCTCCGGCCTTCTCGCCAATCTGCTGAAACGGGCGATCGGCAGGGCGCGCCCCGAGCATTTCCACGACTACGGCATCTTTTCCTTCACGCCCTTTTCAGGTCATGCCGCTTTCGAAAGCTTTCCATCAGGACATTCCACCACCGTCGGCGCCTTCTTCGCCGCCTTTGCCCTGCTGTTCCCACGCTACCGCGTTGCCTTTATCGTTTGCGCCATCTGGCTAGCCATGACGCGCGTCATGGTCGGCGCCCATTATCCGAGCGACGTCATCGCCGGCCTTGCCCTGGGCGCCTGGTTCTCGCTGCAGACGGCAGTCGTCTTTGCCCGTTGCGGCCTGCTGTTCAAACTGGCGCAGGATGGCTGGCCGCTTGCCAAACGCCTGTTTCCGGACATGGAAAAGCCCGGCGCCTAGCGCATCGGCCCGAAAATCGGAATCGATTTTCGGGCCGATGCGTAGATTCAAAATGTAGAACGTCCTTTGTGTGTCCGAAAGGACGCACGGCGCTCTATTGAGCGCCGGGCCTTTTTCGCGAGTTTCTCACGTTCGACCGCGCAATTAATCCATCGCGTGGATATCCCTGTTCTTCGTTTCCGGCAGGAAGATCAGGCCGATCACCAGCGTGATCGCCGCAAAGACGATCGGATACCAGAGACCGTAGTAGATATCACCCGCAGCAGCGCTCATCGCGAAGGCCGTCGCCGGCAGCAGGCCGCCGAACCAGCCGTTGCCGATGTGATAGGGCAGCGACATGCCGGTATAGCGGATGCGGGTCGGGAAGAGCTCGACCAGAAGCGCTGCGATCGGGCCGTAGACCATCGTCACATAGATGACGAGGACGAACAGGACGGCGATCGTGCCGACCCAGTTGACACGGGCGGGATCGGCGACCATGGCAAAGCTGCCGCCATTGGCGATGTTATAGACCGCCATGTCGCTGACGCCATTGGCCTCATCCGCCGTCAGCAGCTTGCCTTCGACCAACTTGGCCGCCGGCATGGTTTCCTTCTCGCCGGCGCGCACGGCCTCGGCATTGAGCGCCAGTTCCGGATTGGCTGCGATGAAGGCATCGAGCTTGGTATCCGGTACCTTGGCGACACCGCGCTTCAGCGGATAGCCGGCGTCGTGGAGGGCGATGTTGACGCCCTTTTCGAAGGCGGCAGTCATGCCCTTCGCCTTGTCGCCGGCTGCAACGGCGTCGAAGCTGGTGATCGTCCCGTTGCCGACCTTCACCGTTGCCGGCTGTCCGGCAGGACCGGGGACGACGTCATAAGGCACCGAGTTCTTCGTCAGGAATGCCGTCGCTACGTCGCAGGAGCTGGTGAACTTCGACGTGCCAGTCGGGTTGAACTGGAATTTGCAATCCGCCGGATCGGCCGTGACCGTTGCGCGGATCGAGGCCTGCGCTTCGGCAAGCGCCGGATTGGCCGTCCAGGTCATCGCCTTGAACAGCGGATTATAGGTTACCGCCGCGATGAGAAGGCCCGCCATGATGATCGGCTTGCGGCCGATCTTGTCGGAGAGGCCACCGAAGATGACGAAGAACGGCGTGCCGAGGAAGAGCGCGATGGCAACCATGACATTGGCCGAAAACAGATCGACCTTCAGCACGTTCTGCAGGAAGAACAGTGCATAGAACTGGCCACCGTACCAGACGACTGCCTGGCCCATGGTGGCGCCGAGAAGCGCGATGAGCGCGATTTTGGCGTTCTTCCACTGGCCGAAAGCTTCGGTCAGCGGCGCCTTGGAGCCCTTGCCTTCCGCCTTCATGCGCTGGAACGCCGGCGATTCGTTCATCTTCAGACGAATCCAGACCGAAATGCCCAGCAGGACGACCGAGACCAGGAACGGAATGCGCCAGCCCCAGGCGGCGAATTGAACCGGGCCCATCAGAGACTGAACCACGATGATGACGATCAGCGACAGGAACAGGCCGAGCGTCGCCGTCGTCTGAATCCACGAGGTGAAATAGCCGCGGCGCCCATTCGGCGCATGCTCGGCGACATAGGTCGCCGCGCCGCCATATTCACCGCCGAGCGCCAGGCCCTGGAGCAGGCGCAAGCCGATCAGGATGATCGGCGCCGCGATGCCGATGGTGGCCGCTCCCGGCAGGATACCGACGAGGAAGGTCGACATACCCATGATCAGGATCGTTATCAGGAAGGTATATTTGCGGCCGACGAGATCGCCGAGACGGCCGAACACCAGAGCGCCGAAGGGGCGCACCAGGAAACCGGCGGCAAAGGCGAGCAGCGTGAAGATGTTGCGCGTTGCCTCAGGATATTGGGTGAAGTAGGTCGCGCCGATATAGGTAGCGAGCGAACCGTAAAGATAGAAATCGTACCATTCGAAAACGGTGCCAAGCGAAGATGCGAAGATGACCTTCTTCTCCTCGCCCGTCATCGGACCGGCCTTCGCGCCGTCGATGCTTGCGACATTTGCCATTGTCTGTCCTCCACAGAGTGATGAGCAACGCGCGCGACCTGCCCTCCTCAAAGCAATCCCTGGCCGCAACACGCCTGACGAGAGTGTGCCAGAAAACATAGGCCGCAAAGAGAGATGCTTTGGGATTATGACTTTAGTCTAACGACAGGCGCGTCTTGGATATCCAAGACGTGCGCCTCTGCGGCTACGCCCTCAGCGCCTGCGCCGGCGATTGCCGGTAGGCGAGCACCGCCGGCAACGCGGCGAGCAGTGCGGCAAAGGCGAGCAACACCCCTGCAAGCCCGCCATCTTCGCGGGCGAAGCCCACCGGCATGGCGATGCCGCTCGTCTGAGAGAACACGCCCGACAAGGTCAGGGCCGCGACAAACCCGAGTGCGAATCCAAGCCCGATCCCCACCGCCACGAGGGCAAAAAATTCCAGCCACACGATACCGAAGATCGCGCCGCGCGGAGCGCCGAAGGCTCTCAGCGCGCCGATCTGGCGGCGGCGCTGGCCGACATGAATAACCGTGACCAGCACCAGCGAAGCTGCGACGAGCGCCTGCGCGCCGGAAGCGACCGCGACGAGAATCTGCTTGGCGTCGCCGAGCGTGGCGTAGAGATTGGTCAGCACCTCGCCGGGAAAGACGGCGACGGTATTGCCGCTGCGATAGTCCTGCCGCAGCTTATAAGCGTCGGCGATCGTCTTCGGCTTGACGAGGATGGCGGGAAGGCCGGGAGCATCCGCCGTCCAATTCTCGTTCAGCGTCGCATCCGGGTCGATTTCGCCGCGATGCTCATGCGTATCGTGTTGGGTGACGGGCTGCGCGTGATCGTGCCCGGCCTCCTCCGCGCCTTCCGCATGCTCTCCCGCGCCCAGGCCATGAATATGCCAGACGGCCTGGATTGGAACGAGAATGGCCCGGTCCCAGGCGGTGCCGGTCGGCCGCAGGCGGCCGGCGATATGATAGACGAGTTCGGTATGGGTCTCGCCCCCTTCTTCTACCGAACCGTGCATCGGCTTGATCTCGCCGCCGAGCGAAAGCTTGACCGCCGAGCCGATCACCGCCTCTCCCTCGCGCGCGAAAACCTGGCCCTCGGCAAAATCGCCGGACAATTTACCCGCCAACGTCGCCGTCGTGCCGACGATTGGATAGCCGGAGAAGGAATCGCCTAAGCCAATCGGGGCCGCCCAGTCGACGCGGGGATCAGCCGCAAGCCTGGCCAGGACTTCGCCCGGCATCAACGGCAAGGGCGAAGGCTGCAGGAAGACGGAGGAGAGCACCAGCTGCGTCTCGCTGCCGCCGGCGCCGATGACCAGATCGAACTTGTCGGCGGCGCGCGCGCTGCCGAGGCGAAGCGCCCGCTCCTGCAGCACGACGGAAACGCCGAGCGCGGTCGCGAGCGCCACCAGCAGCACGACGACAAGCGAACCCGCCCAGAGGCGGCGAAGATCGGCGAGGATGAAGCGGATCATGCGGCCTCCCCGGCGGCAGTGTCTTCGCTGATCCGGCCGGCGCCAAAGGTGATCTGCCGGTCGAGGCGGCCGGCGAGACGCTGATCATGCGACACGACGATCAGCGTACTGCCTTCGGCAATGGCAAGATCGAGGATGAGATCACCGACGGCCTCGCCGCTTTCGGCATCGAGGCTGGCGGTCGGCTCGTCGGCGATGATGACGCCGGGCTTGCGCAGCAGCGCCCGGGCGATCGCCACGCGCTGCATCTCGCCTCGCGACATGGTCTCGATCTTCTGGCCGGAACGGGAAAGGCCGACGGTGCTGAGCAGCGCATGCGCCCGCTCGATGATATCAACCGTGGCGGCACCTGCAAGGCGGGCGGGCAGAAGCACGTTTTCCAGCGCCGACAGGCCGGGAAAAAGATGGAATTCCTGCATGACGAGGCCGATATTGGCGGCGCGGAACCGGTCGCGGCGGCTTTCGGAAAAACCCGCTATATCCTCGCCGTTCCAGCGGATGCGGCCCTGCCGCGTCCGCTCCAGCCCGGTGATGGCATTGACGAAGGTGCTCTTGCCGGAGCCGGACGCGCCGGTGATGGCGACCCTGCTGCCGGCATCGATCGACAGGCGGCCGATCGCCAGCGCCGGCGAGGACAGACCCGGGAAGTTGACGGCAAGATTTTCGATATCGAGAGCGAGCATATTGGTTCAGACGGCCGAATATTCGGCCTGGCGAATGCGCAGCAGGCTGACGAAGCCGGTTTCCGGATCCGTCCAGGAGCCGTATTCCAGCGTGCCGCGCACTTCGATCGTCTGGCGCGGCTGCACGAAGGTCTGCTTTTCCGAGAGATAGACAACGACGATATTGTCAGGCCAGTCGGCATCCGAGGAGCAGAAGGGGCAGAGCGACATCGGCACTTCGGTGAGCACGAAGAACTGCGCCTCGGCCTTCAGCGGCGGCGCCATGAAGCCTTTCATGCTAATTTCCTGGCCGGCAAGGCGCTTCACCTTGTCGGAGAATTCGAGGCCGAGCACGCCGAACTTGCCGTAGAGTTCATTGAAACTCAGTGACGGATCGGCGGCACGAACGAAGGAAGCGGTGAAGGGAAGCGCGACGGCAGCGCCGATCAGCCGACGGCGGCTGAGATGCAGCGAAGAGAATATGTCCATGGCGACCTCCAGGAAGCAAATCCTGGCCTCTAGCATCGTGCTTTTGCGCGTCTGAAAGACGCGCGGCGCTGTAATCGGCCGGGATCAGGATCGATGAAAGGGGCAGGACCGGCAAGCGGTCCTGCAGGATCGACTTCAGGTCAGTTCGTCTGCTTGACGCCGAGCGCAAAGGTGTCGGCAAGCACGCGATAGACGTCGCTCTGTTCCATGTAGCCATGGAATTCTTCCGAACCCGGACCGGCCGACTGCAATACGACGTCGTCGACCGCATGGACGCCGCTTTCGCTGCCCTTGGGAAGGTTGCCCTGGACGAAGACCGCGCCGGGAACATCCTTGTACTGCTCGTTGGCGACATATTCCTTCTTTTCGTTCTGGACAGCCGGAACGAACGGACCGTCGAGCTTCGGACGGAAGGTCTCGTAGTGGTCAGGGCCGTTGTTAGCGCTCAGGAACAGACGGCGGCTGACGTCGACCTTGTCGGGGTAGCCATCGCCGTTTTCATCCTTGTAGTTCGGGAAGCCGGCTTCGGCGTAGGTCCCGACCTTTTCGCGCATCTCAGTGCCGGGCTTCTCGTCATCGACAGTGCCGATGATCGATACGCCATGGGTGTGGTCGCCGGTGACGACGATCAGCGTATCGGGATGGGCCTTCTGAAATTCGCGGGCAACGCCGATCGCCTGGTCGAATTCGATGGTTTCGAAGACGGCGCGATCCCAATCGAGCGGATGGGACATCTTGTCGATCGAGGAGCCTTCGACCATCAGGAAGAAACCTTCCGGATTCTTCGAGAGGCGGTCGAGCGCAACCTTAGTCATTTCGACGAGGCCCGGCTGGTTCGGGAACTTGTCGACGGTGCCCTTCTTCAGGAATTCGCGATCGAGCGTAACGTCCATGTTGCCGGTGTGGAAGAGACCGAGGAGTTTGCCTTCAGCCGATGCGTTGGCTGCAAGTTCGTTCCTGTCGGTAGCGAGCTTGTAACCGGCATCCTGGAACAGCTTGATGTAATCCTGGTTGTCCTTGCGCTTGGAACCGGCGACCTCTTTGCCGAGGAAATAGGCCGAGCCACCGCCGAGCAGGACTTCCGGCTTGACGTCGAGCAGCATGCCGACGACCTCGGCCTTGTCGCTGCGGTTGCGGGTATGGGAAACGACTGCAGCCGGCGTGGCGTCTTCGACCTCAGCCGTCGCAACGATGCCGATCGACTTCTTGGTCGTGCGGCGAAGAGCTTCCGCGAAGGTTTCGACACGCGGATCGTCGAGCGAGGCCGGCGTGCGGTCCGCATAGACGCCGAGCGCGTTGACGGCGGTCTTGTGACCCGTCATGTAGGCCGACATCGTATTGGCCGAGTCCGTGGAAACCGCGTTCGTCGCCGACGTGCCGATGAAGGCCATATGGTCGAGGTCGTCCATGTTCAGGCGGCCGTTGGCCTTACCCTCGGTCATGCCCTTGGACATGATGCGGGCGGCGGTGCGGTGCGCGACGGAAAGGCCGTCGCCGAGCAGGAAGATGATGTTCTTGGCCTTCGGCTGGCCGGCGGTCTCGTAAACGTTCCAGGTGACGGACTTCGTCTCGTCGCCGGCGGCGACCTCGACCTTGTAGGCGCCGGGAGCAGAAATCTTCAGGCCGCGCAGCAGGAGAGCGGAGCCGAGAGCCTTGTCTTCCTTACCCTTTTCCAACTCGACGAACTGCGCCTCGCCCCCGAGAACGGTCTTGTAATCCTGGCCGTTGACCGTGATCTTCACGTCTTCAGGCTTGACCTGCTTGTTGAGCTCGACCTTGAAGTCGAACGGCGAGCCGACGAGAATCGTGGCGCGGTCAAGCGGATAGACCGTCGTCGCCTCAGCGGCGCCCGCGAGGATGGTGGTGGCCGCAAAGGCGGCGAGAAGCGTACGCATGGAAAACCCCCGTTTTCGTTGCAGACAATTGCCAATCGGGCCGGGATACCTGCCGGGGATGACAGCGGGATGACAAAAGGTCGCAGGACCTAGGCCGCTCCTCCCGACCGCGAACACTCCAAGCAAAAACCTTGACTCCTGTGGAAAACCTTCTAAGAGCAACAGCGGAAAAGGAATCTCCATGGTTCGCGACGAACACGCCATTGCCGAATGCAATGACCGGGCACGGGTTGCTGGGGTGGATATTGCCGTTCCGGTTTCTTCCAAAACCAAGGCCAAAACGACGACGAAAACCGTCTGACGTCTCTGGCCTGCCGCTCTCTCCCCGGCTCGGCTGGGGACAGGAAGACGCGATTATTCGCGCCTTTCCCCCTCACCGGACAGAGGAGAGAAGAGAAAGAGAGCTTGAGAAATGGGTTTCAAAGTAGCAGTTGCGGGAGCCACCGGAAATGTCGGCCGGGAGATGCTCAACATCCTCTCCGAACGAGGCTTCCCCGCCGATGAGGTCGTGGCGCTCGCCTCCGCGCGTTCGCAGGGCACCGAAGTTTCCTACGGTGACCGGACGCTGAAGGTCTCCAATCTGGAAAATTACGATTTCTCCGATACCGATATCTGCCTGATGTCGGCTGGCGGCGAGGTCTCCAAGAAGTTCTCGCCGAAGATCGGTCAGCAGGGCTGCGTCGTCATCGACAATTCCTCGGCCTGGCGCTACGACGCCGATGTACCGCTGATCGTGCCGGAAGTGAACCCCGACGCCATCACGCAGTTTACCAAGCGTAACATCATCGCCAACCCGAATTGCTCGACCGCCCAGCTGGTGGTCGCGCTGAAGCCGCTGCACGACTTCGCCAAGATCAAGCGCGTCGTCGTATCGACTTACCAGTCGGTCTCCGGCGCCGGCAAGGACGGCATGGATGAGCTGTTCAACCAGACGCGCGCCGTCTTCGTTGCCGATCCGATCGAGAACAAAAAGTTCACCAAGCGCATCGCCTTCAACGTCATCCCGCACATCGACTCCTTCATGGAGGACGGCTACACGAAGGAAGAGTGGAAGGTGCTGGCCGAGACGAAGAAGATGCTCGACCCGAAGATCAAGGTAACCTGCACGGCGGTGCGCGTTCCTGTCTTCATCGGCCATTCGGAATCGGTCAACATCGAGTTCGAAAACGAGATCACCGCCGACCAGGCCCGCGACATCCTGCGCGACGCACCCGGCTGCCTCGTCATCGACAAGCGCGAGAACGGCGGCTATATCACGCCGTATGAATCCGCCGGCGAGGACGCGACCTATATCTCGCGCATCCGCGAGGACGCGACTGTTGAAAACGGCCTCAACATGTGGGTGGTCTCCGACAACCTGCGCAAGGGCGCGGCGCTGAATGCCATCCAGATCGCCGAGCTGCTCGTCAATCGCGGCCTCGTCAAGCCGCGCAAGCAGGCAGCCTGATACCATTTGTAAACCATAAGATGCTAAGCCCTGCTCGACGAGCGGGGCTTTTCGGCCAGATGCAGCCGTATAAGTGCTTGCTAAAAGGTGATCGTGACAAAATCGCGAGTGGCTGGCATTCTCTTGCCCGGCCAAAAAGCTATGCAGATCGAGAGCGGGGTTTCTCAATGCGCATGACAAAATTGATTCTGGCGGCCGCCGCGGCAATGGGCGTCCTCCATGCGGTACCGGCGTTCGCGCAGGGCGCGCAATGCGGCAATACCAGCGCCGGCTTTGACGCCTGGGTTGCCGATTTCAAGCAGACGGCAGCGGCCAACGGCGTCAGCCAATCGGTCCTTAGCCGAGCCTTCGCCAATGTCAGCTATAACAAGCCGACGATCGCCGCCGACCGCGGTCAGAAAAGCTTCAAGCTTTCCTTCGACGCTTTCATGCAGAAGCGCGGCGGTGCAGCCGTCATTTCCCGCGGCCGTTCGATGAAAGCCGCCAACCAGGCGCTCTTCGCCTCGATCGAGCGCCGTTTCGGCGTTCCGGCCGGCCCGCTGATCGCAATTTGGGGCATGGAGACCGGTTTCGGCAGCTACATGGGCAACCAACATACGATGTCGGCTGTATCAACCCTTGCCTATGACTGCCGCCGTTCGGAATATTTCACCGACCAGCTCTATGCGGCACTCCAGCTCGTTTCCGAGGGTTATCTCAGCCCGCAGGCCAGGGGCGCTGCCCATGGTGAAATCGGCCAGACGCAGTTCCTGCCGCGCAACGTCGTACGCTTCGGCGCCGATGGCGATGGCGATGGCCGCGTCGATATGGTCGGTTCCCGCGCCGATGCGCTCGCCTCGACCGCAAATTTCCTCAAGGGCCATGGCTGGCGCGCCGGCGCCGGCTATCAGCCGGGAGAACCGAATTTCGTTGCTATTCAGGGCTGGAACGCCGCAAGCGTCTACCAACAGGCGATCGCCTATATCGGCCAGCAGATCGACGGCAGATAAGCCTTTATCGATAGTGACACCTCAAAACGCCGCTGCGATATGCGGCGTTTTTCATATGCGAGAATCGAAACCACCGCCGGACGCCGTCTTGCGTCGTTCTTCCTGTGGCGCCACCGGCACGGTCGGTCCCGACACGACGCAATTGCGGCCAGAGGCTTTGGCGGCGTAGAGCGCCAGATCGGCGCGCTTAACCAGGTCCTCGAAATTCCGGTTGAAGGCGTCATTTGCCCGACCGGCGCATCCGAAGCTCGCCGTGACCTTGAGAAGTTCGCCGCTCGGCAAGGGAATTTCCGCAGCCTCGATCGCCAGCCGCACGCACTCGGCAACGATTGCGGCATCGTCAGGCGTCGAATCCGGCAGAAGCGCCAGGAACTCCTCGCCGCCATGGCGCACCAGCAGATCGAAGAAGCGGAAATTCTCGCGCGCGACGCCCGCGACATGCCGTAGCACGGCATCGCCGGCATCATGACCGTAGGCGTCGTTGACCTTCTTGAAATGATCAAGGTCGAAAAGCACCACGGAAATCCAGCGCGAGCCATGCTCGGCCTGTGTGAGGAGCGCAGATGCCGCGACCTCGAAGCCGCGCCTGTTGTAAAGGCCTGTTAGAAGATCGATTTGAGCGGCGTTGCGCAATTCGCCTACCAACATCTCGCGGTCCCGCGTCAACCGGTCGATCAAGCGCAGGCCCCTTGCCGCCAGCAGCATCACCAATGTGGCGAGAATGAGCAGGCCGGCGCACAGCGACAGGATCAGCGTCAGGTGAATGTGCGAGCGCGTCGAAAGGCTTTCGCCGGTCTCGTGAATATCTTTTGCGGCTTCGACCATCTTCTGCTGCAGAAAGGCCATGCGTTCGCTCTGCGCAGTGGCCCAGACGTCGCGCACTTCACGCGTCGGCCGCGATCCGGCAAGGATGGCATCGGTGATCGCATTCGCCTTCACCTGGTCGCTGCGGCCGAGATAGGCAACGATATCGCGCACGATCGGCGCCGTTGAATGGAAGACCATGTGATCCATGCCCTCACCGAGCATGACTTTGCCCTGTATGAACAACTCCACCGGAAATCTGGCAGAGACGCCATGATCAAGGTAGCGGGTGCCGACGCCGGTAATCAGCCTTTCGCCGTAATAGGTCAGCAGGATACCCATCAGCTGGTTGGATTTTTCGAGCAGCACCGGATCGCTGATCCGTGGTGAAAGCGCATCGACAACGGCAAGCTGCTTGAGGGCCGCATACCAATAGATAGAGCCGGGATCGCTACCGGCGTAAAGGCCCTGGTCGACGGCGCTACGTGCGGCGACGATGCGGCTATAGGCAAGGCTGAGAATCGATAATTCGCCCGCGAGCCCCTCCTCGAGCGTATCGCGGGGGGGCAGGCTGGCATAGAAGGCGCTGCGCTCGCGATCGAGCATCACCCGGCTTCTCTGCATGTCGGCGGCAGTGCTGCTATTGGGACGTGCGAGGTAGAGGCGGGTGGCGCCAATTTCACTGAGGATCTCCGTGGCGGCGATGGACCCGCCGCGGGCGAGCACGTCGGCGAACTGCCGGTCCTTTTCGAGATCCCTGTATTGTCTGAGCGAAGAGCGGATGACGACGACGCCTTCAATCAGCATGAAGACGAAAGGCAGCATGATGGCGGCCAGGATGACCCTTTTGATGGTTTCGAACTTCATCGCCAATCGCCACGGTGATCAAAACGTCGGTCATGCGCGACCAATAGACCGCAACCTTAGCATCAATTGTTAAAAAACTGATAAAGCGGCAAGTCCCTAAATTTCGGGACGAATGAAATCGCGCGTCTCGGCGTCCATGACCCAGAGCTCGCCCGTCGAAATATCGAACCAGGCGCCGTGAAGATGCATTTTTCCTGCTTCTTCGAGCGCCTTGATATCGGGGAAGGTCCTGAGATTGTTGATGGAATTGCGGATGGAGACACGCTCCAGCGCCGTCTGCCGCTCGGCGGCCGTCATCACATCGTTGCTCTGGATCTGCTCAGCGGCGGGCTTGACCAGCGACATCCAGCGGCCGATGAAATCGCCGGGAGACAGGGGCTCGGCATTCGGGTCGAGCGCTGCACGGATGCCGCCGCAGCGGCCATGACCCATCACGACGATATCGGAGACTTTCAGCGCCTGAACGGCAAATTCAAGTGCGGCCGATGTCGAATGGAAATGACCGTCCGGCTCGTAGGGCGGCACCATGTTGGCGACGTTGCGGATGACGAAGAGTTCGCCCGGGCCGGCATCAAAGATCAGCTCCGGCGCCGCACGCGAGTCCGAACAGGCAATGACCAGGGTGCTCGGGCTCTGGCCGTTTTCGGCAAGCTGCCGATACCTGTCGCGGGCGTCGGCATAACGCCCGTTCATGAAGTTGCGATAGCCGTCCAGAAGAAGTGTTGGAAAACGCTGCATGCCTTCTGGATTAGCGCGCACGGACGATAAGATCAACTGCTGCACTGCAAAATGCATGCATCGACAAATGCGTCATTTTTTCCGCCGCTGCGCCGGATGCACGAGCCGGCGCATCTGCACCATGGCCATCGGCGTCGAAAGGCTGGACGCGTCGCTTGCCAGCATCAGCTCGTTGCTGCCGCGTTTGACGGCGCGGGCAAGCACTTCAAAGACGCTGGCGGTGGCAAGTTGCAGCGCCTTTTCGTCCTCGAGGCCGGAAAGCAGGCGCGACAAGAAGACCGCGGCAAGCAGATCGCCGAGACCGTTCGGCGGGTTCTCGACGACGCGGTGCTCGGCAAGAAGTGCGTGACGGCCGGAGAGATAGAGATTGCCGGTACCACCAGCCATCATCGGCACGGCCGACGTGACGAGCATGCGCGACGGCCCGAGTGCTAGCGCCGCCTCCATGATCGCGCTATTGTCTTCGAGGGCCGCCCCCGAAAGCCAGGCGAGTTCGTAACGGTTCGGCGTTGCGAGCGAGGCGAGCGGGATGAGATGGTCGCGAATGGCCTCTGCCGTTGCTTCCGGCACGTAGAGGCCTCCGAGATCGCCCATGACGGGGTCACAGACATAGAGCAATTCGGGATTGTCTTGTCTCAGCGCCCCGACCAGCCGGGCGACGGAGCGCGCCTGGGCGGCATTGCCGAAATAACCGGAAAGCACCGCCTTGACTTCGCCGATCCAGGGCGCGCGGATAAGATCGTCGACCGCCGCGTCGAAATCGGCTTCCGCGAATGTCAACCGCGTCGAGCGGCCGTGACCGGGATGCCAGGGCAGCACGACTGTTGGAAGCGCCCAGACCGGATGACCGAGCGTCTCCAGCGCAAAGACGGCCGCCCGGTTGCCGACTGAGCCGCGCACCACGTGGCTCGAGATGACGATGACTGCGCCCGCTGCATTTTCCGACATGATATCAAGGTCCGAATGATGTTCGCGTTTGATGATCTTTTTGACGCCGCACTGTCAACCATTCTTCACGTGAGCATGGAAATGTCTGGCGAAACGAAATACCCGAAAATGGCCGTTTCTGTTCGTTTTGGCCACGAAAGCGGAAAAATCTCTAACAATTTCCCATTTCTAGCGTCAAAAAAGCATCAAAACGGTCCTTCAGACCTCTATTTTAGAGATTTTTTCGAGGAATCTTCTGCTAGCTTGCAGAAAATCAGTCCATTGCGGGAGGCGATCTATGGCTGCGAGAAACAATCCGAAACGAGAAAAACAGATCGAAAGCGCGCAGAAGATCGCCAAGGCGACGGGCGAGGCGCATCTCGATCCGGAAATTCTCTTCGGCCGGGCCAGCAATGACGATCTCGAACTCTATACGCCCGAGATGCTGGCGCTTTCCGCCGTGCATTCGGCCAAGGAACTCGCCGCTTGGAACGGCAAGACGCCACGCGTCAGCATCGACACCATTGCCGAGGTGACGCCTGACGGCACCGCCGTTGCGGTGCTTTCGGTCACCGACCAGAACATGCCTTTCCTCTATGAATCGGTCATGGGCGAGGTGACGAGCACCCACCGCGATCTCTTCATGGCCGTCCATCCCATTCTGGTGATGGAAAAGGGCAAGGAAGCCGCGCTCTATTCCGCCGATCATCAGAGCGATCCGGCCACACGCGTCAGCCATATCCAGCTTCATATCGCGCCGCTCAATTCCAGCCAGGCCGCCGATCTCGTCAAACGCATCCAGACCGTGCTCGAGCAGGTGCGCCTTTCGGTCTCGGACTGGAAGCCGATGCTCGCCAAGCTCGACGGCGTGATCGCCGAGCTTGCGGCGAACGGCGCCGGCCGCAGGAAGGCCGAGCATGCCGAGGCGATCGCGTTTCTGAGCTGGCTGCGCGACGAGAACTTCACCTTCCTTGGCATGCGCGAATATGTCTATTCCGGCAAGGGCGCCGACGCCAAGGTCGAGCGCGACAAGGGCGCCGGCCTCGGCATCCTCTCCAACCCCGATGTTCTCGTCCTGCGCACCGGCAAGGACGCCGTGACCACGACGCCCGAGATCCTCGCCTTCCTCGATGGCCCCGATTTCCTCATCGTCACCAAGGCGAATGTGAAATCGATCGTCCATCGCCGCGCCTATATGGATTATGTCGGCGTCAAGCGCTTCGATGCTCAGGGCAACGTCACCGGCGAGCTGCGCATTGTCGGGCTTTTCACGTCGACGGCCTATACTTCGCTCGCCTCCGAAATCCCGCTGCTGCGTTCCAAGATCGAAAAGGTGAAGGAACATTTCGGCTTCGACCCGATGAGCCATTCCGGCCGCATGCTCGACAACACGCTGGAATCCTACCCGCGCGACGACCTCTTCCAGATCGACACGACTTTGCTTGCAAGCTTTGCCGAACAGATCAACGATCTCGCCGATCGGCCGCGCGTGCGCGCGCTCCCGCGCATCGACCATTTCGACCGCTTCGTCTCGGTGATCGTCTACGTGCCGCGCGAGGAATATGACTCGATCGTGCGCGAACGCATCGGCACCTATCTGAAGACCGTTTATGACGGCCGTGTCTCCGCCTATTACCCGGCTTTCCCGGAAGGCGGCGTGGCGCGCGTGCATTTCATCATCGGCCGCTCCGGCGGCAAGACGCCGCGCATTCCGCAGGCGAAGCTGGAACAGACGATCCGTGAAATTACCGCACGCTGGGACGACCGCTTCGAAGCATTGGCCGGACCCAAGGCCCCGAAACTGGCGGTCGATCAGGCCTTCCAGGACTCCTTCACCCCCGAAGAAACCGTGGCCGACCTCGCCGATATCGGCGCTTGTGCGGCCGGCGAGCCCCTTCGCATCCAGTTCTATCATCGCAAAGAGGAACAAGGCCGCGTCCTGTCGCTGAAAATCTTCCATGGCGGCGGCCAGCTGGCGCTGTCGCGCCGTGTCCCGCTTCTGGAAAACCTCGGTTTCAACGTCGTCAGCGAACGCACCTTCGACATCGGAGTGCCGGCTGCCGGTGGAGAAACGAAACTCGTCGTGCTGCACGACATGGAACTCGAGACCCGCAACGGCAGTGAAATCGACCTGCATCGCTACGGCGCCGCCCTCGAGGAAGCTTTCGTCGCCGCCTTTGCCGGCACGATCGACAATGACAGTTTCAACCGGCTGATCCTCTCGGCCGGGCTCTCGGCGCGCGAAGCCAATGTGCTGCGCGCCTATGCGCGTTATCTCCGCCAGGCCGGTATCGCCTATTCGCAGGATTATATCGCAACGACCCTCGACAAATATCCGAGGATCGCCGCCGCCATCTTCCGCCTCTTCCACGACACGCTCGACATCAAGCTTTCGGAAAAGGCCCGCGTGAAGAAACTTGCCGAGCTGCACCAGGCGATCGAGGCCCAGCTCGCCGACGTGCCGAGCCTTGACGACGACCGTATCCTGCGCCGTTACGTCAATATCGTCGACGCGACGCTGCGCACCAATTATTTCCAGAAGAACGCCGACGGTTCGCCGAGGCCGATGCTTGCCTTCAAGCTCGATCCACATCTCGTCGACGGGCTGCCAGACCCTAAGCCCTTCCGCGAGATGTTCGTCTACGGCGTCGAAGTCGAAGGCGTGCATCTGCGTTTCGGCAAAGTGGCGCGCGGCGGCCTGCGCTGGTCTGATCGTGCCGAGGATTACCGCACCGAGGTGCTCGGCCTCGTCAAGGCGCAGCAGGTGAAGAATGCCGTCATCGTGCCGGTCGGCGCCAAGGGCGGCTTCTATCCGAAGAAGCTCCCGGTCGGCGGCAGTCGCGACGAAATCTTCAATGCCGGCCGCGAAGCTTACAAGACCTATATCCGCACGCTGCTGTCGATCACCGACAACATCGCGGGCGCCGATATCGTGCCGCCGAAGGATACGGTGAGGCTTGATGGCGACGACCCTTATTTTGTAGTCGCCGCCGATAAGGGCACGGCAACGTTCTCCGACACCGCCAATGCGCTCGCCCAGGAAGCCGGCTTCTGGCTGGACGATGCTTTCGCCTCCGGCGGCTCTGCCGGTTACGACCACAAGAAGATGGGCATCACCGCCCGCGGCGCCTGGGAAACGGTGAAACGCCATTTCCGCGAAATGGACATCGACATTCAGACGACGCCCTTCACCGTCGCCGGCGTCGGCGACATGTCGGGCGACGTCTTCGGCAACGGCATGCTGCTTTCTCCCAAGATCCGGCTCATTGCTGCCTTCGATCACCGTGACATCGTCATCGATCCCGATCCGGACATGGAAAAGACGCTTGCCGAGCGGCAGCGTCTCTTCAACCTGCCGCGTTCGAGCTGGCAGGATTTCGACAAGGGCGTGCTTTCGAAAGGGGCGATGATCATTTCCCGCTCGGCGAAATCGGTCACGCTGACACCCGAAGCGGTTGCCGCGATCGGCATCGACAAGGCGGTCGCCACGCCCTTCGAGATCATGACGGCGATCCTGAAGAGCCCGGTCGATCTGCTGTGGTTCGGCGGCATCGGCACCTATGTGAAGGCTCCCTCGGAAACCGATGCCGAAGTCGGCGACCGCGCCAACGACCCGATCCGTGTTACCGCGACGGAGGTCCGCGCCAAGGTGATCGGCGAAGGCGCAAACCTTGGCGTCACCCAGAAGGGCCGCATCGCCTACGGCCTCAACGGCGGACGCTGCAACTCCGACGCCATCGACAATTCGGCCGGCGTCAACACCTCGGACGTCGAAGTCAACATCAAGATCGCGCTGGCGGCCGCCATGCATGACGGGCGCCTGACGCGCGCAAAACGTGACCAGCTTCTTTCGTCGATGACCGACGAAGTGGCGGTCCTCGTGCTGCGCAACAACTACCTGCAGTCGCTGGCGATCTCGCTGACATCGCGCAAGGGTACGGCAAACGGCCTGGAGCTAGCGCGCTTCATGACCGTTCTCGAAGGCGCCAAACAGTTGAACCGCAAGGTCGAGACCCTGCCTGACGACTCAACGCTTTCCGAGCGCTATGCCGCCGGCAAGCCACTGACCCGGCCGGAAATCGGCGTGCTACTGTCCTATGCCAAGATCGTGCTCTTCGATGCTCTGGCCGCAAGCGACCTTCCTGACGATCCCTATTTCATCGCAACGCTTTCGAACTATTTCCCTGTGAAGATGCAGAAGTCGAATGGCGGCGATATCGCCAGCCATAGGCTGAGGCGGGAAATCATCGCGACCGTGCTTGCCAACGAAGCTATCAACCGCGGCGGACCGAGTTTCATCGTCACCATGATGGATGCGACGGCGGCGTCTGCGCCGGAAGTGGTGCGCGCCGCGATCGTCGCCCGCGACGGTTTCGACCTGACCCGACTTTGGAGCGAAACGGATGGCCTCGACGGCAAGGTTTCCGGTGAGATGCAGAACCGCATCTACGAGGAGATCAGCCATAGCTTCATCGTACTGACGCGCCTGCTTCTGAAGACCGGCATGGGCAAGGCCGATATGGCGGAAGTGATTAGCCGGCTGCAGGCGGCGCTAAAGAAACTCAAGCCCGCTTTCGCCGAACAATCGGCCGGCGACGCCGCCGCGCGACAGGCGGAATTGAGCCAGGCCGGCGTGCCGGAAAAACTCGCCGCCGAGATCGCCAATCTCCCGAGCTTCGCGCTGGTGCCCGAGATCATGCAGATCGCAGAGCGCACCGGTGAGCCATTGGTGCGCGCCGCCGAAAACTACTTCGCGGTTTCGCAGACCTTCCGTATTGCCAGGCTGCTGGCTGCCGGCGGGCGGATCCTCACTTCCGATCACTACGAAAACCTGGCGCTTGCCCGCAGCATCGACCAGATCGCCAGCGCGAGACGCGATATCGTCATCTCCGCCCTTTCCGATCACGGCAAGGAGAAGCTTCCCGTCCAGGCCTGGCATGCGCAGGATCGCATCCGGATCAACCGCATCGTCGAGGAACTTTCGAGCCTCAGCGACGGCGGCGATCCCAACCTTGCCCGGATCACCGTTGCCGCAGGTATACTGACCGATCTTGCGCGCGACCGGGCGAGGTGAGACAGTCCGCGAAAAAAGGAGCGGATGTTGAATCGTATCGACTGGACAGGAACACAGCCCCCGAAAGCCACGGAGAAGGGCATCTGGGGGTGGATGTTCTTCGACTGGGCGGCCCAGCCTTTTTTCACGGTGGTCACGACCTTCATCTTCGGGCCCTACTTCGTCTCGCGCCTGACCGCTGACCCGGTTTCCGCCCAGACGACGTGGAGCAACATGGCGACGATCTCTTCGGTGATTATCGCCTTGCTCTCGCCCGTTCTCGGCTCGATCGCCGACCAGTCCGGCTCCCGAAAACCCTGGATCGGCTTTTTCGCCATCATCAAGATCGCGAGCCTTTTCTGCTTGTGGTTCGCAGCCCCCGGTTCTCCGGTCATTTATCCCGCGATCTTCATGATCCTCGCCTCGATCTCGGCCGAGTTTTCGATCGTCTTCAACGATTCGATGATGCCGCGCCTTGTCCCCAAGGAGGAGATCGGCAGGCTATCCAATACGGCGTGGGGGCTCGGCTATCTCGGCGGCATGATCGTGCTCATCGCCGTCGTGACGCTCTTGGCGGCAAACCCCGAGAGCGGCAAGACCATCCTCGGTCTCGATCCGCTTTTCGGCCTTGATCCCAAGACCGGCGAGGATGCGCGCATCACCGGGCCGATCTCGGCTGTCTGGTACCTGATCTTCATCCTTCCGATGTTCTTCTTTACACCGGATGTTCGCCGGGGTCTTCCCTTCATCAGTGCCGTGCGCTTCGGCCTGCGGGAACTGAGAAACACGCTCGGCGAACTCAAGGAGCGCCGCGGGATCTTAAGATTCCTCATCGCCCGGATGATCTACCAGGACGGCGTCAACGGCCTGCTGATCCTCGGCGGCGTTTTCGCCGCCGGCATGTTCGGCTGGGCGACGATCGAAATCGGCATCTATGGCATCATCCTGAATATCGTCGCGATCCTCGGCTGCCTGCTGGCCGGCCGCATCGACAAGGCTGTGGGCTCGAAGACGACCGTCGTCATCAGCCTCACCATGCTGCTTCTCGCCACCCTCGGCATCATTTCGACAGGACCGGGTTATACCCTCTTCGGCCTGATGCCACTGCCGACAGCGGATTCCGGCGGTCTCTTCGGCACCGCGGCGGAAAAAGCCTATATCCTCTACGGCCTGCTGATCGGGCTCGCTTTCGGGCCGGTGCAGGCTTCGTCGCGATCCTATCTCGCCCGCAGCGTCAGCCTGGAGGAGGCCGGCCGCTATTTCGGCATCTACGCGCTTTCGGGCCGCGCCACGAGTTTCATGGCGACGCTGCTCTTCTCGCTGGTAACTTATCTGAGCGGATCGCCGCGGCTCGGAATGGCGACGCTGATCCTGTTCCTCGCCGGCGGCCTGGTGCTGCTGGTCCGCACGCCCTATCCGGCCGACCGCGCGTAGAAAACGCTACGCACGGCCGGAGGTGATGAAGTATCGGGTCAGTGCCGGAAATGGCGCATGCCGGTGAAGACCATGGCGACGCCGTGTTCGTTGGCGGCATCAATAACGTCCTGGTCGCGCATCGAACCGCCGGGCTGAATGACCGCAGTCGCGCCTGCGGCGATCATCGACAGAAGGCCGTCGGCGAACGGCAGGAAGGCTTCGGAAGCGACCGCCGAGCCCTTTGTCATCGGAACCGCAAGGCCGAGCGCCTTGGCGGCCTCTTCGGCCTTCAACGCGGCGATGCGGGCGGAATCGACCCGGCTCATCTGACCAGCGCCGATGCCAGCCGTCTGGCCGTCCTTGGCATAGACCACGGCATTCGATTTCACATGCTTGCCGACCTTGAAGGCGAACTTCATATCATCAAGTTCCTGCGCCGTCGGCGCACGCTTGGTGACAACCTTGAGTTCCAGGTCCTCGACCATGCCATTGTCACGGCTCTGGACGAGCAAGCCGCCGGAAACGGTCTTCGCCGTCAGGCCCGCAGCGCGCGGATCGGGCAGACCGCCGGCCGACAGAAGCCGCAGGTTCGGCTTGCGGGCGACGATCGCCTTCGCCTCTTCGGTTACATCGGGCGCGATGATGACTTCGGTGAACAGCTTGACGATCTCCTCGGCCGTTTCGGCATCCAGAATCTGGTTCAGTGCGATGATGCCGCCGAAGGCCGAAACGGAATCGCAGGCGAGCGCCCGCCGATAGGCCTCGACCAGGCTCGATCCGGTGGCAACGCCGCAAGGGTTGGCATGTTTGATGATGGCGCAGGCCGGCGCCTTCTCCGGCAGGAACTCGGCAACGAGTTCGTAAGCGGCATCGGTGTCATTGATATTGTTGTAGGAGAGCTGCTTGCCCTGGAGAAGCGCAGCCGTGGAAACGCCCGGGCGCTTCTCGCCGGTCACATAGAAGGCCGCCTTCTGGTGCGGGTTTTCGCCGTAGCGCATCTCCTCCTTGAGCGCGCCGCCGATGACGCGGTGACGCGGCGTGTCGATCGACAGCGCCTCGGCAAACCAGTTGGAAATCATCGCGTCATAGGCCGCGGTGCGTGCATAGGCCTTGGCGGCCATGCGCTGGCGGAAGGCATAGGCGGTCTTGCCGTCGCCAGCGGAGAGCTGCTCCAGGAACTCGGCATAATCGGCCGGATCGGTCAGGATCGTCACATAGGCATGGTTCTTGGCCGATGCGCGGATCATCGCCGGACCGCCGATATCGATATTCTCCAAGGTCGTGGGGTAGTCGCCACCGGCCGCGCGCACTTCTTCGAAGGGGTAAAGGTTGATGACGGCGAGATCGATACCCTCGATGCCGTGCTTTTTCATCGCCTCCTGGTGCTCGTTGTCGTCGCGGATCGCCAGCAGGCCGCCATGCACCGTCGGATGCAGCGTCTTGACGCGCCCGTCCATGATTTCGGGAAAACCGGTAATTTCGGAGACATCGGTGACGGCAAGGCCGGCAGCGGCGATCGCCTTATAGGTACCGCCGGTCGACAGCAGCCGCACACCTCGCTCCGACAATGAGCGCGCAAGTTCGACGACCCCGGTCTTGTCGAAGACGGAGAGGAGGGCGGTCTTGATTTCGACCTTGTCGGGGGCGGGGATCTTCTTGGAAATGACGGCCATGAAACCTTCTCCGTTCGGGCTTCGGGAGACGTCACAACGGACGTCTATACGCTGGCGCCGCGTTAGCACAGCTTTGCCGCCGCGCAAACAGGCCTCAGCATATGATCTAGCCTTTGCGGGACAAGAACCAGCGGATTTCCGTCTTATCGGCGAGATCGAAGTCGATCTCGATCTGGTCCGAACCGCAAATGCCGGAGCTATCGGCAAAGAAGATGTCTTCGGTGATCAGCACTTCGTTGCCGGGCGCGGAGAACAGCCAGCTTTCGCCGTCCGGCGCCATCAGCAGCACGGACTCGCTGTCGCTCTGCTGCAAGACGATCGCGGGATGGATATGAAAGCGGGCGACTGCCTTCAGCGGCTCGTCATTCTGATATCCATCCTGGACGACAAGCCGGTCGCGGCCCGTCACGATCGAGCCGGTGGCATTGAGGGTCAGCTCCCGCTCGTGCAGCACGCCGAACGCCCTCAGATAACCGTCATGACTGAGCTTGATGCCATCGCGTCCGTCCTCGGTTTCGGCCCGCTCGACGGCGACTGATTTGACCGGCTCGATGATCGCGTGACCGAGGAAGGGCGAGGGCGAAAAACGACTGGAGGACGTGTCGTTGAGAATGACGGTCGAATGCGCCGCCGTCGTGCGCGCCATCTGGATGTAACGGTGCCCGGCGAATTTCGGCGAGCCGGAATTGACGATGAAGCGATGGCGGCCGGACGACATTTCGAAGGAGAGGCTGCCGGCATGCGCCGTGCGCCGCGCGCCTCCCGAAGGCGGCGTGCCCGTATCGGCGATGATCACCGTCTTTCCCCCGGCCAGCCGCTGATAGCGCGAATGCGGCAGAGCCTTGAACGGCTGGCCGGCAGTCTCATCATATCTGAGCACGGACATCAGCTCGTTTGCGAGCGTCGAAGTCGCTCCGTTGAAGAGCGCCAGATCCCCGTCCTGATGGCGAAAGAACCGCAATGCCGGATACATGCGGTCGATGCCGGAGATCAGTTTCTGCGGCAGGTCATGGCCGAGATTGACGTAGGTTTGCCGCAGCGGCAGCAGATCGAGCAGCAATTCCAGACCGACGCGCGGATTGCGCGAGACATGGCCGCCATCGGCCAGAATCTGGCTATCGAATTCGCGGTCGAGCGCCTGTGCCGCCCTTTTGAGCGTGGATGCGCGGGTCGGCATGGCGACGGAAGCCATGGCGAGCGCGATGCGCAGCCGAAACAGTTCCAGCCCACCCAGTGTATACGGCGCCACGCGGTGCAGGAACCGGACCTGGAACGCCAGCGATTTCATGAAGCGGCGATAAAAGCCGCGATCGGCGTTCTGCAGCACGACGGGCGAATGCGACAACCACGCAATGACGCGCTGAGCGGTCACATCGATTTCCCAGGCAATCCCTTCCATGCGGCCGGCATGGATGGAAAGCCAGCTGTCGACGATCGCGCGGGCGGCGGCCGAACTGCGCTCCGTCTTGTTCGCCCGCATGTGCCGCAGCCAGCCGAAGCTGTGCAGGCGGATCGCGAAAGGGCGCGAGGGCAGGGTGAAGGTAAAGGGTGATTTCCCGCCGGTTTCGAGCATGCGCCCGGCGAGCAGAAAACGTCCGTTGAGGATCTCGTCGGCCACATGCGGGTCGATGCTGCGAAGGTCGGTCGGCGCGACGATCAGGCGCTCGGGCGGCTTGATCGAATGGCGGGAGAGCTTCAGGCGCAGCAACGCGACGCGGCGCAAGGCGCGCCGCCAAGCTTCCCGAACATACATGCTCGCAAAACGCCGACCGGACTGCATATTCTATTGTCTATTGACCCTCGTGGTTAAGAATAGGTGAAAAGTGGCCGATTTCATCGCCCGCAATGAATTAATTCGTGACAAGGTTCGAATATACTCAAATTCATGCGCACCGCCGGAAATTATGCGGCGGTACTGGAAGCTGCGATTAGGCTGTTCGTCGCAGCACGGCTGCATAGAAGCCGTCGAGGCCGGAGGCAAAACCGTCAGGCATTTTCAGCATCGTGGGAAGCGTGCGGAACTCGCCGAGCGGCGTGATCGCCGCTTCAAGACCGGGCCAGTCGCCAGCGCCGATCGCCACACGCTCAAGCCCCTCCGTATCGGAAAGAACGCGGGCGACGACCTCCTCGCCCTCGGCGGGGTCGAGAGAGCAATTCGAGAAAACCAGCGTGCCGCCCGGTTTCAGCAATGTCAGCGCGTGACGCAGCAGCCGCTCCTGCAGCGCGGCCAGCCTGGCAATGTCCTCGGGACCTTTGGTCCAGAGCACGTCGGGATGGCGCCGGGTCGTCCCGGTTGAGGAGCAGGGGGCATCCAGCAGGATCGCGTCGAAGCGCTGCGCCGGTTCGAATTTCGTGAGATCCGCCGCGATCGTCTCCGCCTTCAGGCCGAGCCGGTCGAGATTCGATCGCAGCCGTCTGAGCCGGCTTTCCGATTGATCGAGGGCGGTGACGGTGGCGCCGGCAAGGATGACCTGCGCCGTCTTGCCGCCAGGCGCAGCACAGAGATCGGCGGCTCTCTTGCCGGAGAGATCACCGAAAAGCTTGGCCGGAATGCTCGCCGCCGCATCCTGCACCCACCATGCGCCCTCGTCGAAGCCCTCGAGCGAAGGAATGCCGCCCTCAAAGGTCGCAAGACGCACCCCGCCGGTCGGCAGGACAACCCCGTTCAGCCGTTTTGCCCAATCTTCGGGATCGGATTTGACGGTCAGATCGATCGCCGCCGGCTCGAGCTGGGACTCCGAAATCGCCAGCGCCACTTCGCGGCCATAGGCCTTTTCCAGCCTCGCAATGAACCAGGCCGGCATCGGCGCGACCTTGCCGATCTCTTCCAGCACCGCATCCTTTTCGCGGCCGAGACGACGGAGGATAGCATTGACCAGCTTGGCAAAACGGCGATTGCGCGGATCCTGATTGGCCTGTTCGACGGCAAGGTCGACGGCCGAATGATCGGGCACGTCGAGATAGAGGATCTGCGCCGCGCCGATCGCGAGAACGTGGTGCAGCGCCCGCGCGCCTTCCGGCAGCGGCGAATCCAAGAGCGCGGCAATTGCCGCATCGATGCGCGGCAGATGGCGCAGCGTCGTGTTCAGCATGGCGCGAACAAGCGCCCGGTCGCCTTCGCCGAGCGCCTTATAGGCCGGATTGCCATGCTCATGATCGAGCGCACCATCGAGCGGCAGCTTGCGGTCGACGACCGCCGCCAGGATTTTCGCCGCCGCGGCCCGCGCCTGCAGGCCGGGCTTGGCTGGCGCCGATCGTGGAGCGGAGGGCTTCTGTTTGCGGAATGGCTTCTTCGTGCCGTCTGAATTCAAGACCACGGACCTTTTGGCGGTTGCGAACCACCGCGACCCGTATTCGGAACAGAGCGCGATTTGCGCGACGGATTAGCAGCACGAACCGGTCCCGTCGAGACATTCATGCCACCCTGTGCCATCTCCTGCAGCGCGGCGATGCGGTTTTCCGTGTTCGGATGGGTCGAAAACAGGTTGTCCATGCGCTCCCCGGAGAGCGGATTGATGATGAACATATGCGCCGTCGCCGGATTGCGCTCGGCATCTTCGTTTGGCACCTGGGCGGCACCCCGCGCAATCTTCCCGAGCGCCGAGGCGAGCCAGAGCGGATTGCCGCAGATCTCGGCGCCGCGTCGGTCCGCCGAATATTCGCGGGTGCGGCTGATCGCCATCTGCACCAGCATGGCGGCGAGCGGCGCCACGATCATGGCGACGAGGACCCCGACGAAGCCGAGCGGATTGTTGTTGTTCTCGCGGTTGCCGCCGAAGAAGAAGGCGAAGTTGCCGAGCATCGAGATCGCGCCGGCAAGCGTTGCGGTGATCGTCATGGTCAGCGTGTCGCGGTTCTGGATGTGGGCAAGCTCATGCGCCATCACGCCGGCAACTTCCTCGGGAGACAATGCCCTTAGAAGACCTGTCGAGGCAGCGACCGCGGCGTTTTCAGGATTACGGCCGGTAGCAAACGCGTTCGGCTGCGGGCTATCATAGAGATAGACCTTCGGCATCGGCAGCCCGGCATTGCGGACGAGATCGCGCACGATCCGGAAGAATTCCGGCGCATTGCGCTCATCGACCTCCTGGGCGCGATAGGCCGAAAGCACCAAACGATCGGAGTTCCAGTAGGAGAAGAAATTCATGCCGGCGGCAATGAGGAATGCAATCATCATGCCTGCCCGGCCGCCGATCAGGAAGCCGACAAACATGAAAAGCGCCGTCATGAAGGCAAGCAACATGGCAGTGCGAACGAGGTTCATTGCTGATCTCCATCTCCGATTTCGGCGTCAGAAGCTTTAAATCCCGGCGCCGGCGCATTATGATTTGGTTATTCGCCGGCCATTTTCAATGTTTTCCGGCAGGAGAAGCCAATGCAGGAAGCCGATAACGACAATAGCGAAACCGCGGCAACCGAGGGATCGGAGCCGCCGCGCAAGATGCTGTCGCCGGCTGCCAAACGTGCCCTTGCCGAAGCCGAGGAACGGCGGAAGAACCAGAAGCCTCTCGAATTGCCGCCGGAAACCGGCGGCCGCGGGGGAGCTGAACCGGCGCGCTTCGGGGACTATGAGATCAATGGCCGGGCGATCGATTTTTGATTCGGCTCGGGGAGCCAAAGCGCCGCTTAAAAGCAGCGGCATTTCCCGCGCGGAAAAATAAGGCCGCTCCGACAAGAGGGAGCGGCCTTGTCGTTTAAGCAGTCACCTTGTTCTGCCGGTTGGCGATCAGATCGTCGACGACAGCGGGATCGGCGAGCGTCGAAGTGTCGCCGAGAGCGCCGAAATCGTCTTCGGCGATCTTGCGCAGGATGCGGCGCATGATCTTGCCGGAACGGGTCTTCGGCAGGCCCGGCGCGAACTGGATCTTATCGGGGGCAGCGATCGGCCCGATTTCGGCGCGGACATGTTTCACCAGCTCCTGGCGAAGCGTATCGGTGCCTTCGTGGCCGGCCATCAAAGTCACATAGCAATAGATGCCCTGGCCCTTGATCGGATGCGGATAACCGACGACGGCCGCTTCCGAAACCAGATTGTGCGAGACGAGCGCCGATTCCACTTCCGCGGTCCCCAGCCGGTGGCCGGAGACGTTGAGCACGTCGTCGACGCGGCCGGTGATCCAGTAATAGCCGTCGGCATCGCGCCGGCAGCCGTCGCCGGTGAAATATTTCCCCTTGTAGGTGGAAAAATAGGTCTGGATGAAGCGCTCGTGATCGCCATAGACCGTGCGCATCTGGCCCGGCCAGCTGTCGGTGATGCAGAGATTGCCGTCGGCGGCACCCTCCAGCACCTTGCCTTCATTGTCGACCAGCTGCGGCTTGACGCCGAAGAACGGTGTCGTCGCCGAACCGGGCTTCAGATCGGTGGCGCCCGGCAGCGGCGTGATCATATGGCCGCCGGTTTCCGTCTGCCACCAGGTATCGATGACGGGGCAGCGCTTGTCGCCGACGACGTTGTAGTACCATTCCCAGGCTTCCGGGTTGATCGGTTCGCCCACAGTGCCGAGCAGGCGCAGCGAGGAGCGCGAGGACCGCGTGACGAATTCGTCGCCTGCACCCATAAGCGAGCGGATCGCCGTCGGCGCGGTATAGAAGATATTGACCTTGTGTTTGTCGATGACTTCCCAGAACCGGCCCTGGTCGGGGAAATTCGGCACGCCCTCGAACATCAGCGTCGTTGCGCAATTCGCAAGCGGCCCATAGACGATATAGGAGTGGCCGGTGACCCAGCCGACATCGGCCGTGCACCAGTAGACGTCGCCGTGATGGTAGTCGAAGACATATTCATGCGTCATCGAGGCATAGACGAGGTAGCCGCCCGTGGTGTGCAGCACGCCCTTCGGCTTGCCTGTCGAGCCCGACGTATAAAGGATGAAGAGCGGATCTTCCGCTTTCATCTTCACCGGCGGGCATTCCGCCTTCACGCTGGCGACCTCCTGATGATACCAGAGGTCGCGGCCGGGCGCCCAGCCGGTCTTGCCGCCGGTGCGGCGAACGACCAGAACCTTCTCCACGATCACGTGCTGGCGTGCTGCAATATGAATTGCAGTATCGGTATTGTCCTTCAGCGGCACCGGCTTGCCGCCACGCACGCCTTCGTCGCAGGTGATGACGAAGGTGGACTCGCAGTCGACGATGCGCCCGGCCAGCGCTTCGGGCGAGAAACCGCCGAAGACGACCGAATGCACCGCGCCGATGCGGGCGCAGGCAAGCATCGCATAGGCCGCCTCCGGGATCATCGGCATGTAGATGGTGACGCGATCGCCCTTCTTGACGCCGTGCTTCTTCAAGACGTTCGCCATTCGGCAGACATGCTCGTAGAGCTCGTTATAGGTGACCTTGTTGTCGACGTAGGGGTTGTCGCCTTCCCAGATGATCGCCACCTGGTCGCCATTGGTTTTCAGATGGCGGTCGATGCAATTATAGGAGACGTTCGTCTGGCCGTCCTCAAACCACTTGATCGAGACCTTGCCGGTAAAAGACGTGTTCTTGACCTTGGTATAGGGCTTGAACCAGTCGATCCGCTTGCCGTGCTTGCCCCAGAACTTGTCCGGGTTCTCGACGCTTTCCTCGTACCATTTCAGGTACTTATCCTTATCGATCAGGGCACGCGCCTTCACCGGCTTCTGCACCGGATAGATCTTCTCCGACATGGAACTCCTCCTCATAGGACATGCGACGGGCCAAGCGATCTATGAGGCCCGGATTCAAATCAGGGCAATTCATAGCAGGTCGCATCGACACGGCAATTAGACGAAGGTCATTTCATTTCGGAAGAATTGCAATTCTGCGACAGTACGGTTATATAGCGGCATATTTCCCGGACATTGTGGTGACAATCCACGGACCGCGACCGGCGCGGACGATAGAAGGACTATATCCATGGCTCAAACACTGCTCATGCCGAAGGCGACCGCCATCTGGCTCGTCGACAACACGGCACTGTCTTTCGATCAGATCGCGCAGTTCTGCAAACTGCATCCGCTCGAAGTCAAGGCGATCGCCGACGGCGAAGCGGCGCAGGGCATCAAGGGCCTCGACCCGATCTCGACCGGCCAGCTTTCGCGCGACGAGATTGCCCGTGCCGAAGCCAACCCGAACCACAAGCTCAAGCTTTCCGAGCCGAAGGTGCGCGTACCGGAATCCAAGCGCCGCGGCCCACGTTATACGCCGGTTTCCAAGCGCCAGGATCGCCCGAACGCCATTCTCTGGCTCGTCCGCAACCACCCGGAACTGAAGGACGCGCAGATTTCCCGCCTCGTCGGAACGACGAAATCGACGATCGAGCAGATCCGCGAGCGCACCCACTGGAACTCCGCCAATCTGGCGCCGATGGATCCGGTGACACTCGGCCTCTGCAGCCAGATCGATCTCGATATGGAAGTGGAAAAGGCATCCAAGGGCCGTCCGCTGCCCACCGCCGCCGAACTCGGCGCAACGCTGCAATCGGCTCAGGAGACGGAACGCCTGACCCCGAGCTACGAGCGCGAAGAGGAAAAGGAAATCGACGCCGACGCCGTCTTCCGCAAGCTGAGCTCGCTGCGTTCGGCCCCGAAGGACGAAGAAGAAGACGATCAGTACTGAGATACCAGCCATCTCGTCAAAACCCCGCCGAACCGGCGGGGTTTTTTGTTGGGGTTGCCTGCTTCGAATTAGCTGCGGAACAGGGTGAGGATGTTCTGTGCGGAGCTATTGGCGATCGAGAGCGACTGGACGGCGAGCTGCTGTTGCGTCTGCAGCGCCGAGAGCTTGCTCGATTCCTCTTCCATATCGGCATCGACGAGACGACCGACGCCTGAATCGATCGAATTATGAAGGCCGCTGACGAAGTTTTCCTGCAGCTGTATCCGGGTCGAGATCGAACCGAGAGCCGAGCCGGCCGCTGTCATGGCGCCAAAAACAAGTTCGACGCCGGTCAAGGCTCCATCAAGCTGACCCTGCGTGAAAGTGCTGATGTCGAGGGCATAGATTGACGGCATGACGATTGCGACGCCGCCGTAGGTTCCGTTGAATGCCGTACCGATGATGCCGCTGGTGGTCTCGATCGCGCCGGTGGAGGTCATGCCGAAGAGCACGTTTCCGAGTGTTCCTGAATCCAGTACGTAATCGGTCATCTTGACCGATACAGCATTGCTGCCGTCGCGAACGAAGGACGAGACGACGCTCTTGGTGCCGGAAGCACCGGCGACCCAGTTTTCGCCGGAGAAGGAAGCCGATTGGGCGATGCTCAGCAGCTGCTGCTGCAGCTGGCTGATTTCCTGCTGGATCTTCGTCTTGTCGACGCCCTTTTCGGTGGCGGCAACGATCTTCGCCTTGATTTCGCTGACGACGTCGATCGCGCTGCTCATGGCTGAATAGGCGGTATCGACCTTGGCTGCGCCGAGGCCGAGAGCATCGGAGACTGCCGAAAGCGCCTTGTTGTCGGAGCGCATGGTCGTTGCGATCGACCAGTAGGCGGCGTTGTCGGCTGCTTTTTCGACACGATAACCGGAGGAAACGCGACCCTGGGTGTCCTTGAGGCTATCGTTTACACCGCGCAAAGTCTGCAGCGCTGCCATGGCAGCGTTGTTTGTGAGGATGCTTGTCATGATCCGTTCCACAGTCTGAGAGAAAGGGGCATTCCGGACTAGGCCGGTAACGGCGACTGCATCATGCAAAGCCTGCTATGCAAGCCATCGCCGTTAACAAATCCTTGCGCAAGATGGTTAACAATTTCTCAATCAGGCTTATCGAAAGCTTAATTTCACATTGGCAGGGAGCCGAAACCACGCCTGCGAAGCGCCTCGGCGATCTCCTCCAGAATCGCCGGATCGTCAATGGTTGCAGGCATTTTCCAGGGTATGCCGTCGGCAATTTTCTGCATCGTGCCGCGCAGGATTTTGCCGGAGCGCGTTTTCGGCAATCTGTTAACGGTGATGGCGGTTTTGAAGGCTGCGACAGGCCCGATTGATTCGCGAATCATCGCGACGACCTCTGATTCGACCGCCGCCGTTTCACGGGAAACATGCCGTTTCAGTACTAGGAAACCGCAGGGTGCCTGCCCCTTCAGCGGGTCATTCACGCCGATGACCGCGCATTCGGCGACATCGGGATGGCGCGCGCAGACCTCCTCCATCGCTCCGGTCGAAAGCCGATGACCAGCGCAATTGATGATGTCGTCAGTGCGCGACATGATGAAGAGGTAGCCGTCCTCATCGACATAGCCGGCGTCGGCCGTCTTGTAGTAGCCGGGAAACTCGTTGAGATAGGCCGATCGGAAGCGATCGTCCGCCTCCCAGAGGGTGGGCAGGCAGCCGGGCGGCAGCGGCAACTTCACGACGATATTGCCGAGCGTTCCCGCCTCGATCGGATGGCCGGCATCGTCGAATACCATAATCTCGTAACCGGGCATTGGCAGCGTCGGCGATCCGTGTTTGACGGGAAGGGCGCCGAGACCGAGCGGATTTGCTGCGATCGGCCAGCCGGTCTCCGTCTGCCACCAATGATCGATGACCGGTACGCCAAGCATGCGCTCCGCCCATTTCAGCGTCTCGGGATCGGCCCTTTCGCCGGCGAGAAACAGTGCCCGGAAATCCGGCATGGGATAATTCCGCAGCAGTTCGCCTTCACCGTCTTCCCGCCGGATGGCGCGGAACGCGGTCGGCGCCGTGAAGAGCACGCGCACCTTGTATTCCGAAACGATCCGCCAGAACGCACCGGCATCGGGAGTGCCGACCGGCTTTCCCTCGAAGATCAGTGTCGTCACACCCGCGATCAGCGGGGCATAGACGATATAGGAATGACCGACGACCCAGCCGATATCGGAAGCCGTCCAGAAGACCTCGCCCGGCGTCAGGCCGTAAATATTCCGCATCGACCAGCTGAGCGCGACCATATGACCGCCATTGTCGCGCACGACGCCCTTCGGCTGGCCGGTCGTGCCGGAGGTGTAGAGGATGTAGAGCGGATCGGTCGCCTTGACGGGAACGCAGGCGACCTCTGCGCCGCGATGGCGCGCGACCGCCATCTCGAAATCCTGATCGCGGCCGCTGACGAGATCGGCCTGAAGCTGCGGCCGCTGCAGCACCAGGCAGTGCACCGGCTTTACCCGCGCGATCTCGATCGCCTGGTCAACCAGCGGCTTGTAGGCAACGACGCGGCCGGGCTCGAGCCCGCAACTCGCGGTGATCACCAGCTTGGCGCCGCTGTCGTCGATGCGCGCCGCAAGCTCACTAGCGGCAAAACCGCCGAAAACGACGGAATGAACCGCGCCGATGCGGGCGCATGCGAGCATGGAGAACACCGCCTGCGGCACCATCGGCATATAGAGGATCACACGATCACCCTTGCCGATACCAAGCTCGAGCAATACCGCAGCGATGGCCCTCACCTCGGCGAGCGCCTCGTCATAAGTGTAACGGCGTTTCTCGCCGGTCATCGCGCTGTCGAAGATGATCGCCGTTTCGCTACCGCGTCCTGAAATCACATGCCGGTCCAGGCAGTTGGCGCAGGTATTGGTCTCGGCCTCTGGAAACCATCGGCCATAGACGCCCTCTTCAGGCGAGAATATCCGCTCCGGCGGCGTGAACCAGTCGATTTCGGCGGCGGCTTCGCGCCAGAATGCTTCCGGATCACGTTTCCAGGCGGCATAGGCCTGATGATAACCGTTCTGCATCTGCTCCTCCCCAGGACATCGCAAACGTCGATATCAATTTAGACGGGGTGGGGGAGGACGGGAAGCCCGACCAAAGCAGGTATCAGCGCGCGCCGAAAATCGCGGATCCGACACGCACGCTGGTGGCGCCGAATGCGATCGCTGTCTCGTAGTCGCCCGACATGCCCATGGAGAGTTTTTCGACGCCGCATTTGCGGGCAAGCTTTGCCAGCAGTGCGAAATGCGGCCCGGGATTTTCCTCGGCCGGCGGAATGCACATCAACCCGTCGATGGATAGGCCAAGCACTTTGCGGCAAAGAGCGACGAAATCGGGCGTATCGGCCGGAGCGATGCCCGCCTTCTGCGGCTCGAGCCCGGTATTGACCTGGACGTAAAGCCGCGGCGTTTTGCCCTGCCGCTTCATCTCCTCGGCAAGCGCGCGGGCGATCTTTTCCCTGTCCACTGTCTCGATCACGTCGAAAAGCGCCACCGCATCCGCCGCCTTGTTCGATTGCAGCGGCCCGATCAGGTGCAGCTCTATGTCAGGATGCTCAGCCTTCAGATCAGGCCATTTGCCCTGGCTTTCCTGCACCCGGTTCTCGCCGAAGACGCGCTGGCCGGCGTCGATCGCCGGGTGGATCGCATCCGCCTCGAAGGTCTTCGACACGGCGACGAGCTGAACGGAGCCAGCCGGGCGGCCTGCCGCGCGTTCGCCTGCCGCAATCCGCGACCATACCTCGTTCAAGCGCTCTTGAAGTTCCATCGTTTCGTCTCGACATACCTGCATGAAAGAATTGGCAATGAACTAACCGTCCCTTCTGTGCTTGCCAAGACCCGCCTTTGGCGAAATCGCCCGGCCAGTATTGAGATCGGACGCCTGCGGCGCCTGCAAAACTTGACGCTACGGTGGTTTCATGGTGAAGGTCTCGGCCAACTCCCCTGATTTTCCGGAATTTCGAATACCATGGCCACCGAACGTTATAATCCGCGCGATGCCGAGCCCCGCTGGCAGCAGAAATGGAACGAAGACAAGGTCTTTGAGACAGACAACGCCGATCCGCGCGAAAAATACTACGTCCTCGAAATGTTCCCCTATCCGTCGGGGCGCATCCACATGGGCCATGTCCGCAACTACGCCATGGGCGACGTCGTCGCCCGCTACAAGCGCGCCCGCGGCTACAACGTCCTGCATCCGATGGGCTGGGACGCCTTCGGCATGCCGGCGGAAAACGCCGCAATGGAGCGCGGCGTTCATCCCGCCTCCTGGACCTATCAGAACATCGCCTCGATGAAGGCGCAGCTGAAGGCCATGGGCCTTTCGCTGGACTGGAGCCGCGAATTCGCCACCTGCGATGTCGAATATTACCAGCATCAGCAGCATCTGTTCCTGGATTTCCTGGAGAAGGGACTGGTCTACCGCAAGCAGTCGAAGGTGAACTGGGATCCTGTCGACAATACCGTGCTCGCCAACGAGCAGGTGATCGACGGCCGCGGCTGGCGTTCCGGCGCGCTGGTCGAACAGCGTGAGCTGACGCAGTGGTTCTTCAAGATCACCGATTTCAGCCAGGATCTGCTGGACGCGCTCGACACGCTCGATCAGTGGCCGGAAAAAGTGCGCCTGATGCAGAAGAACTGGATCGGCCGCTCGGAAGGCTTGACGATCCGCTGGGAGATCGTGCCGGAAACGGCGCCTGCTGGCGAGGCCGAAATCACGGTCTATACGACCCGGCCGGATACGCTGTTCGGCGCCTCCTTCCTGGCGATTTCAGCCGATCATCCGCTGGCAAAGGATGCCGCGGCGAAGACCCCTGAGATCGAAGCCTTCTGCGAGGAATGCCGCCGCGCCGGCACGTCGCTCGCTGCACTCGAGACCGCCGAAAAGAAGGGCCTGGATACCGGCATCCGCGTCCGGCATCCGCTCGACCCCTCCTGGGAGCTGCCCGTATACATCGCCAATTTCGTCCTGATGGATTACGGCACGGGCGCGATCTTCGGCTGCCCCTCCGGCGACCAGCGCGACCTCGACTTTGCCCGGAAATACGGCTTGCCGGTCGTGCCCGTCGTCATGCCGAGTGATGGCGATGCCGCAAGCTTTGCCGTGGGCGACACCGCCTATGACGGTGATGGCGTGATGATCAATTCGCGCTTCCTCGACGGCAAGACGACCGAGGAGGCCTTCAATATCGTCGCCGACCAGCTGTCGGCCGCCTCGCTCGGCAATACGCCGCAGGGCGAGCGGAAGACCAATTTCCGCCTGCGCGATTGGGGTATTTCGCGCCAGCGTTATTGGGGCTGCCCGATCCCGGTCATTCACTGCGATGCTTGCGGCGTCGTACCGGTGCCGAAGAAGGATCTTCCGGTCAAGCTGCCTGAAGACGTGACCTTCGACCAGCCCGGCAATCCGCTCGACCGCCATCCGACCTGGCGTCATGTCTCCTGCCCGAACTGCGGCAAGGATGCCCGCCGCGAGACGGACACGATGGACACGTTCGTCGATTCGAGCTGGTATTTCACTCGCTTCACCGCGCCCTGGGAAGGAAAGCCGACCGATCCTGAGGCGGCTAACCGTTGGCTGCCGGTCGATCAATATATTGGCGGCATCGAGCATGCGATCCTGCACCTGCTCTATTCCCGCTTCTTTACCCGCGCCATGCGCGAGACCGGGCATGTAGCCGCTACCGAGCCTTTCAAGGGTCTTTTCACCCAGGGCATGGTGGTCCACGAGACTTACAGCCGTGGCGCTGGCTCCAGCCGTGACTGGGTAGCGCCTGCCGACATCCGCATCGAAGAAATCGACGGCAAACGCCGCGCTTTCCTGCTGGCGACCAATGAGGAAGTCTCGATCGGTTCGATCGAGAAGATGTCGAAATCGAAGAAGAATGTCGTCGATCCCGACGACATCATCGCCTCCTACGGCGCCGATACCGCCCGCTTCTTCGTTCTCTCCGACTCGCCGCCGGAGCGCGACGTCATCTGGTCGGAAGCTGGCGTAGAGGGCGCCCATCGTTTCACCCAGCGCCTGTGGCGTCTGATTTCCGAAGCGGCGGAAGCCTTGTCTGCTGTTGCGCCGGCGCCTGCTGGTGAAGGGGAAGCGCTGGCGATCTCCCAGGCCGCCCACAAGACTCTGAAGGCTGTCCAGAACGACTACGACAAGCTCTGGTTCAACAAGGCCGTTGCCCGCATTTATGAACTGGTCAATGCGCTCGCCGCGCCGCTGACGAAGGTCGCTGCCGGCGAGGGTGATGCCGCCTATCGCGCGGCGGCGCGAGATGCCGCGGAAATCCTGATCCAGCTCGTCGCACCGATGACCCCGCATCTTGCGGAAGAGTGCTGGGCAGCACTCGGCAACGACGGGCTGCTCGCCCGCACTGGCTGGCCGCGCTACGACGAGACGCTCGTGATGGAAAACGACGTCGTCCTGCCCGTGCAGATCAACGGCAAGAAGCGCGCTGAATTGACAATTTCTCGCGACGCAGATCAGAATGCCGTCACCAACGCCGTGCTGGATCTGGAGGCGGTGAAGAACGCGCTGAATGGGCAGGCACCGAAGAAAATCATCGTGGTTCCCCAAAGGATTGTGAACATTGTCGTCTGATATCGCTTGCAAGCTGGCCCGCAATGCCGGCATCGCCATGATCCTTGCCTCCGCGGCTTTTCTCTCTGCCTGCCAGGTTCGGCCGCTTTACTCCGAAAGCTCCGGCGTCGTTGAGAAGCTTTCCTCGGTCGGGTTTTCCGAGGCAACAAGCCGGGTCGAGCAGCAGGTTCGCAACCGGCTAATCTTCCTCGCCTCACGTGGCGCCGGCGAAGCGGTCAACCCGCAATATCAGGTCGAGCTGCGCGCCGCTTCCGCTGTGGCCGAAACGCTGCTGGCGAAATCGGGCGATACGTCGAAAGCCGGTCGCGTGACTGTCAACGTCATCTACACGCTGCATGCCACGACCGACGGACACGTGATCAAAGCCGGCAGCCGCCAGGCCACGGCGCTCGTGGATTTCTCCGAACAGCGATTCGCCAAGCAAAGGGCGATCCGCGATGCGGAAAACCGCGCTGCGGACCAGGCCGCGGAATTCGTAGGAGCCGATATCGCCGCCGCCCTCAGCCGCTGAGGGCGGGGATGTGGCAGAGATAAAATCCCACGAATTCGAAAGCTTTCTGCAGAAATCCGCGCAGAACTATCGGATCTTCGTCATTTACGGCCCGGATCGCGGCCTCGTATCCGAACGCGCGGGCCTGCTCGCCGGCAAGACCGGCGTCGCTCTGGATGACCCGTTCTCACTGACGAAACTCGACATTAGCGATTTGCAGAAGGATCCGGGGCGGCTGGTCGACGAAGCCCAATCGATCGGTCTGTTCGGTGGCGAGAAGTTGATTTGGGTCCGCGGCGCCGCCAACGAAAAATATCTAGTCGATTCGCTCACGCTGCTAGCCGACAAGCCGCTCGAAGCCGCCTATCTGATCGTCGAGGCGGGCGACCTCAAGAAGGGTTCCCTGCTTCGCAAGGCCGCAGAAGCGGCACGCTCCATCATGACGATCCCCTCTTATGCCGATGACAGCCGCGCGCTGAACGGCTTGATCGACGCCGAACTTGGCGCCGAAAAGCTTGCCATAACACCAGCCGCGCGTCAGGCGTTGGTGGCATTGATCGGCGGCGACCGGATCGCCTCCCGCAACGAAGTGCGAAAGCTTGCGCTTTATTGCCGCGGTCTCAACACGATCGAGGAACATCACGTTACCGAAATAATTGGCGACGCTAGCGCAATCTCGGTCGATGACGCTGTGGACGCTATTCTCGGTGGTGACCTAAACGCTTTTCTGCACGCTATGCAGAAGATAAGCAGCTCAAAAACCGCGATCTTTCTTGTGCTGCAGGCATGTCTGAAGCAATTCCAGCTACTGGATATGATGCGCGCTGAAATGGAAGAAAAACGCGTACAGGTGCCGCAAATCATGCAGACGATGGGCCGGCATCTTCACTTCCGCCGTAAGCCGATCATCGAGCAGGCGCTGCGCCACTGGACCGCCGAGAGCATTGCGCGTGAATCCAATCGCCTGCAGGCGGCAATTCTGCAAAGCCGGCGGCGGCAGGTGCTGGAAGATAGCGTTGCGATGCAAACGCTACTTTCCACCACCCTTCAATCCGGCCGCAGATCAGCCTGATTACCGTCTTTCTAGCAAACGGCAGATCTCTTCGAGCTGCTCAAGGGATTTGTAGGAAATTTTAATCTGGCCGCCGCTTGCCTTGTGATTGATCGCAACGTCAAGACCGAGTGCGTCGGAAAGAGTGCGCTCCAAAGCAAGCGTGTCGGAATCCTTCTGATCCCGCCGCAAGGCCGACTGCTGGGGTTCCGATTGCGCCTTGATGTTGTTCTGCGCGAGCTTTTCGGCGTCGCGTACCGACATGCCCTTGGCAACGATCGTGCGGGCCAGGCTAACAGGATCCGGTGTTGAAACAAGCGCACGGGCGTGGCCCGCCGACAGGCTCCCCGCAGCAAGCAGATCGCGAACCGGATCGGGCAACTTCAACAGGCGCAAAGAGTTGGCGACATGACTCCGGCTTTTGCCGATAATTTCACCGAGATCGTTCTGGGTATAACCATATTCCGCGATCAGCTGGTCATATCCCAAAGCCTCTTCGAGGGGATTGAGGTCGGCTCGTTGAACGTTTTCGACAATGGCGATTTCGAGTGCCGTCTTGTCATCGACGTCGCGGATAATGACCGGGATCTCGATCAGCCCGGCAAGCTGGGCTGCGCGCCAGCGTCGCTCACCGGCAATGATTTCATATTGATCTCGCGACATCGTCCGCACCACGATCGGCTGAACGATCCCGTGCTGGCGAATAGAACTGGCAAGATCGTGGAGTTCCGTGTCATCGAAGAAACGACGGGGATTGCGAGGGTTGCGGCTGACGAATTCGATCGGGATCATCCTGTCGGCGCTGACAGCCCGCTCGGCCTCCACCGGAACCGGTTGATCCATTTCGCCGATCAGCGCCGCAAGGCCGCGCCCCAGGCGTCTTTTCGATACATCGTCATTCATGACCTAAACCCTACACTTCATGCAATGATATCAGGCCGCCAGCCTCTGGCGTTCCCGCTGGATGACTTCGGAGGCCAGCTGCAGATAGGCCTGACTGCCCGCACATTTCAGATCATAAAGAATAGCAGGCTTGCCGTAGGACGGCGCCTCCGAAACCCGAACGTTGCGCGGAATTAACGTATGATAAACCTTCTCCCCGAGATGGGTGCGCACATCATTGACCACCTGCTGAGCAAGGTTGTTGCGTGCATCGAACATCGTCAAGACGATGCCCTGAATATCCAGCCTCGGATTGACAGTCCGGCGAACCTGGCTGACGGTCTCCAGTAGTTGGCTCAAACCTTCCAGCGCAAAGAATTCACATTGCAACGGCACCAGCACCGAGTGGGCGGCGGCCATGGCGTTCATCGTCAGCAGATTGAACGAGGGCGGGCAATCCAGAAGGATGTAGGAAAATGCCATCGCTTCGGGAGAGGACAATGCTTTCCGCAGCTTGAAAACACGATCGCTCTGCTGCGCGATCTCCATCTCCACGCCAAGCAGATCCATCGTCGACGGAATGATGAAGAGGTTAGGCACGGCGGTTTCCAGCGTGACATCGCTGATGCCGTGATCACCAACCATCAGATCATAGGAAGAGAGTTTGCGATTGCGGCGGTCAATACCGAGGCCGGTGCTGGCATTGCCCTGGGGATCGAGATCCACGATCAGGACACGCTCGCCAATGGCGGCCAGCGCCGTTGCCAGGTTGATGGCGGTGGTCGTTTTTCCAACCCCACCCTTCTGATTTGCGATGGTGATAATCCGATGTCGTTCGCCAGCCATTGCCGCAATATCCGATCTGTTAAACCAAGCGCCGGAGATTTGATATTTCCAAAATGACAGATTCCTGCTCGACGGCGCTCTTATGTTCTAACAGATCGAATTCCCACCGACCACGTGCTTTGTCGATTTCCCTCAGGTAATCCCGGCCTTTATGAAAGAAGGCACGACAATTTTCCTTGCCAAGCATCCAGGGCGCTGAATATCCAATGAGCCCCTCGAGATCGGCCAGCGCGCGTGCCGAGATCGCCGCGCATTCGCCGATTTGGGCATGGGCATCTTCGATTCGAACGGCGTGCACGCTGCCTCGCGCATCGGTCTCTCGTAGCGCTGTCCGCAGAAAGGCCGCCTTCTTATGGTTGCTCTCGACCAGATGCACCCATCCGCCCTGCAGCTCAGCCAGAAAAATAGCTGTAATGACGCCGGGAAAACCACCGCCGCTTCCCAGATCGACCCAAGTAACCGGCTCCGGATAGATCTGGAAGATCTGGCTGCTATCGGCCATATGCCGGCGCCATAAATCGTCGAGGGTGGACGGAGCCACCAGATTGATCGTTTTCGCCCATTTTTGAAAGAGCGCTGCGAAATGCTGAAGTCGCTCTTGTGTTTCACGTGAAACACGCAAACCGTTTAATTCCATTATGACGGACTCTCAAATTTTGTATCAGGCGCTCTGCCGGTCGGAGGCGTTTAGTCGACGCAAATGCACCAGCAACAACGCAATCGCCGCGGGTGTCATGCCCTCCACAACGGCCGCCTGGGAGATATTAAAGGGTCGGGCTGCGTCAAGCTTGGCCTTCAGCTCGTTGGAGAGCCCGGAGAGGGCGCCATAATTAAAGTCTGGCGGAATCTGCCGCTGCTCGTCACGCTGCTGGTCGGCGATCGCTGTGGCCTGCCGATCCATATAGACCGAATAACCCGCCTCGATCTCCAATGCCTCCGCGACCTTTGGCGTAACTGGTCCAAGAACCTCCGGCCAAACCCGTTGAAGCTCCGCAAAATCGTAGTTTGGATAAGACAGGAGATCGTAAGCGCTACGGCGTTGCCCATCCAGGTTGATATTCAGGCCGGCATGCCGCGCCTGGTTCGGGGTCACCGTCAGCGACTTCAAGAGCGCGCGACCAGCTCCAACTTCCGCCTGATAGGATGTGAATCGCTGTGCGCGCTCTTCGCTCACGCAGCCAAGCTGCATCGCCAGCGGCGTCAATCGCATGTCGGCATTATCTGCACGCAGGGTCAGCCGGTACTCGGCTCGCGATGTAAACATCCGATACGGTTCCGTAACACCTCGGGAAATCAAGTCGTCGATCATCACGCCGATATAGGAATTCGTCCGACTGAAATGGAACGGATCCGAATCGCTACTTTGCAATGCAGCATTCAAGCCTGCTGCAAGCCCCTGTGCCCCGGCTTCTTCGTAGCCGGTGGTGCCGTTAATTTGACCAGCCAGAAACAGCCCCTTCAGCCGCTTGACCTCTAGCGACGGCGTCAATTCTCTCGGATCGACATGATCATATTCGATCGCATAGCCCGGCTGCAGAATTCTTGCGGCCTCGAGACCCGGGATGGTCCGGATGAAGTCGGCTTGAACATCTGCCGGCAACGAGGTTGAAATCCCATTCGGGTAAACCGTGTCGTCATCCAGCCCCTCCGGTTCAAGAAAGACCTGGTGTCCATCCCGCTCTCCGAACTTGACCAGCTTATCCTCGATCGAAGGACAATATCTCGGCCCGACGCCCTCGATCTGTCCGGAATACATCGCCGAACGCATAATATTGTCGACAATGATGCGATGTGTCGCTTCAGTCGTCCGGGTCACACCGCATTCGATCTGTGGGGTTGTAATCGCATCTGTCATAAACGAGAAGGGAACAAGTTCTTCGTCGGCGCCTTGTCTGCCGACAGATTGCCAATCGATCGTCTTCCCGTCCAGCCGGGCAGGGGTGCCGGTCTTCAAACGACCCAACCGCAAACCAAGTCGCGCGAGGGTGGAAGACAATCCGAGCGAAGGTGCTTCCCCCACACGGCCGGCTGGCGTCTTGTCCGAGCCGATATGAATGAGACCTCGAAGAAATGTTCCCGTCGTCAGAACCACCGCCGGCGTCTTGAACGTACGGCCATCCTTCATGATCACTCCGGCGACACGACCATCGACGACGTCCAGGTCGAATGCATCACCTTCTATAATATCCAACCCCGGTGTTGCCTCGATCGCCGCCAGCATCGCCAAACGGTAAAGCTTTCTGTCAGCCTGCGTCCGCGGTCCCCGGACGGCTGCGCCTTTCTTCTTGTTCAGCATTCTGAATTGAATACCCGCGGCATCCGCGATACGGCCCATCAGGCCGCCCATGGCATCGATCTCGCGAACGAGATGACCTTTTCCAAGGCCGCCAATGGCAGGATTGCAGGACATGACGCCGATCGTGTCACGTCTATGTGTAACCAGGGCCGTTCTTGCACCAAGACGCGCGGCGGCACTGGCGGCCTCGGACCCCGCGTGGCCGCCACCAATCACGATGACATCATAGACTTTATCGGTCATTTCAAGACTCCAGATCCGGCCGGCGTTTCACGTGAAACCTATAGGTGGCCTGAGCCAAAAGGTTTCACGTGAATCATTTGCCGATACAAAACTCCGAGAAGATCACTCCAAGCAGCTGTTCAACATCCACCCGTCCGGTAATTCTTCCGAGATAGTCGGCGGCAATTCGAAGCTGTTCAGTCCGCAATTCAAGATTCAGATCCGTTTGTGAAACTGCCGCTTTTACCGCGGCTAAACATTTCGCCAGCGAATCTTTATGACGTTGCCGGCTGGGGATCGCCAGGGACAAGCCGCCGAAACGCTGTGCAACGATGCCGCCGATCAGCTGCCGCAGTTCCTCTAAACCCTCACCGGTCGTCGCCGAAATTTGCAGGTCATATTGATCCGAGGCGCTATCGATGAGATCACTCTTCGTCCCAACAGTAACATGGTGAGAACTAGCCTCCAAGTCGGCAGGCATCTCGGGGCGAGTCATATCAATGAGCAACAGAACAAGATCGGCGTCGCGAAGCGCAACACGGGCGCGCCGCACCCCTTCCATCTCAACCCTGTCGTCCGCGTCTCTAAGGCCAGCGGTATCATAGAGCTTGATCAGGTAGCCATCTATGTCGAGGTCCACCTGCAGCACGTCGCGTGTGGTTCCTGCGATATCGGTTACAATCGCCACATCACGACGCGCCAGGGCGTTGAGAAGGCTAGATTTGCCGGCATTTGGCGCACCGGCGATGACGACCTTGAAACCATCCCTGATGATCTCTCCCGTCGAAGCGGCCTGCAAATGCTGTTCGATATCGCGGCAGAGCTTTTCCATATCGTCCCAGACCAGGTCCGATACCGAACCTGGAATATCGTCCTCATCGGCGAAATCAAGCTCCGCCTCGATCAGAGCGCGGGCTCGCGTCAATCGTTCCGCCCACGAATCGTAAATTGCCGAAAGCCCGCCTGCACTATGCTCGACGGCCAGCCGGCGCTGCATTTCAGTCTCCGCGCCAATGAGATCAGCAAGCCCTTCAACCTCAACGAGGTCGAGCTTGCCGTTCTCGAAGGCTCGGCGGGAGAATTCTCCCTCGACGGCCATTCGAACTCCCGGAATATCGTCGAGCGCGTGAAACAACGCTGCCAGCACGGCCTTGCTGCCATGGATCTGCAATTCGGCAACATCCTCGCCGGTAAATGAGTTGGGCGCGGGAAAAAACAATGCCAGACCACTGTCTATCGGCTGGTTGTTACGAGTCCGAATCGTTCGATAGGCGGCCGTTCGACCGACGGGAACAGAGCCGATAAGGCTCGCCAATACCTCTCCGGTCAGTGGTCCGCTGATGCGAACAACCGAAACACCCGAGGGCGGCGCGCCGCTGGAAAGGGCATATATGGTGTCATTCATCATGGCCATGCCATCTGATCTGTCGGTTCGGGTCCGAATCGGTCTCTCTTAAATAGAAAAGCTGGCGGCATCACGACGACGCCACCAGCTTGCAATAATTGAATCCGGCTAAGGATTACGTGTTCATAGAATCGAAGAAGTCGGAATTGTTCTTCGTCTGCTTGAGCTTGTCGATGAGGAATTCGATCGCATCGGTCGTGCCCATCGGCGCAAGGATGCGGCGGAGCACGAAGATCTTCTGCAGATCCTGGCGTGGAACGAGGAGATCTTCCTTACGCGTGCCGGACTTGAGAATATCCATGGCCGGGAAGATACGCTTGTCGGCAACCTTGCGGTCGAGGACGATTTCCGAGTTGCCGGTACCCTTGAACTCTTCGAAGATGACTTCATCCATGCGGCTGCCGGTGTCGATCAGCGCCGTCGCAATGATCGTCAGAGAACCGCCTTCCTCGATATTACGGGCGGCACCGAAGAAGCGCTTCGGGCGTTGAAGCGCATTGGCGTCGACACCACCGGTCAGCACCTTGCCGGAAGAGGGAACGACCGTGTTGTAGGCGCGGCCGAGGCGTGTGATCGAATCGAGCAGGATGACAACGTCGCGCCCATGCTCGACCAGTCGCTTCGCTTTTTCGATGACCATTTCAGCCACCTGGACGTGACGCACGGCCGGTTCGTCAAAGGTCGAGGAGATAACCTCGCCTCGAACCGAGCGCTGCATATCAGTCACTTCCTCGGGACGCTCGTCGATGAGGAGAACGATGAGATAGCACTCCGGATGGTTCGCCGTGATCGAATGCGCGATGTTCTGCAGGAGCACAGTCTTACCGGTGCGCGGCGGTGCCACGATCAATCCGCGCTGACCCTTGCCGAGCGGCGCCACGAGATCGATCACGCGCGGCGACAGATCCTTGGATGTCGGAATATCGAGTTCCATCTTGAAGCGCTCGTTCGGATAGAGCGGCGTCAGATTGTCGAAATGAACCTTGTGACGGATCTTTTCCGGATCGTCGAAATTGATGGTGTTGACCTTGAGCAGCGCGAAATAACGCTCGCCTTCCTTCGGACCGCGGATCGGCCCTTCGACCGTATCGCCCGTCTTCAGCGAGAAACGGCGGATCTGCGACGGGGAGATATAGATATCGTCCGGACCCGGCAGGTAGTTGGCATTGGCGGAACGCAGAAAACCGAACCCATCCTGCAGCACTTCGACGACGCCTTCGCCGATGATTTCAACATCTTGGCTGGCAAGCATCTTGAGGATCGCAAACATCAGCTCCTGCTTGCGCATGGTGCTCGCATTTTCGACCTCGAGCGATTCGGCGAAAGCCAGAAGATCCGTCGGGGATTTGCTCTTAAGTTCCTGAAGCTTCATTTCAGCCATGAAGTGACCAATACTCTTTTCAATTTCGAAGGGGAAAGGCGATGTTGGGTCGTTTTCGGTACTGCGAAAGGGGCTCGCAGACGACTGAACTCTACACACATGCCACGAAGATGAGATGCGCGGAAAATAGCGACTCGTTATCGCTGCCGCAAGGGGGCTGCTTAAAATGAAGCAAATTTAACCTGAGGACGATTTGCCCTCAGAACGGCTTCACCACGACGAGGATAACGATCAGGATCATCAGCAAAGTCGGGGCCTCGTTCATGAATCGCCAATAGCGCGCGGAGCGGCGATTTTCATCTCGTTCAAACGCCCTGACGGCACGGCTGAAAAACATATGAACACCGGTCAGCAGTACGACGAGGCCAATTTTCGCATGCAGCCAGCCGCCGTGAAATCCATAGACCGACCAGGCGAGGTAGAGACCGAAAATCCAGGTCAGCATCATCGCCGGCGTCATGATGATCCGCAGCAACCGGCGCTCCATCACCTTGAACGTTTCCGATTGCACCGATCCTGGCTCGGCATCGGTGTGGTAGATGAAGAGCCGCGGCATATAGAACAAACCGGCCATCCAGGAGATGACCGCAATGATGTGCAGCGCCTTGATCCAGAGATAGAGATTGTCAGGGTTCCAGGCGAAAAGTCCGACCGCTATCAGCGCGAAGAAGGCCAGCGCAAAATGGGCGCGCCGTCGGGCATAGGCGCCTTGTTTCCGGTCCGTCTGCTTTTCCATCGTCACTTCAGGCCTCGTACGCGATCGACCAGCACACGCACATGCTCCGGGTCCGCCTGCGGCGTGATGCCGTGACCGAGATTGAAGATAAGCGGACCATTGCCGAGATGCTGGAGAATGTCGTCGATACCTTCTTCCATCGCCCGACCGCCGGCAACGACGCGCATCGGGTCGAGATTGCCCTGAACTGGCCCGTCCTTCTGAAGCTCGGCAGCAAAAGCCAGTGGGACCGACCAATCGAGGCCGATCGCATCCGCGCCTGTCTTTTGTCGGTAGGTTTTCAGCTGGTAACCTGCACCTTTCGCAAAAGCGATGATGCGGGCATGCGGCCGCCGCGATTTGATCGAAGCAATCATCCGCGCGACCGGCCTGATTGCGAACGCCTCGAATTCCTTCTCGCCAAGAACGCCAGCCCACGAATCGAAGATCTGCACCGCATCGGCGCCGGCATCGATCTGAGCGACGAGATAATCAGCCGACACATCCGCCAGCAGCATCAAAAGATGCTCGAAGGCCCTTGGGCGCTTGTAGGCGAAGAGGCGGGCAGGAGCCTGATCCGGCGTACCGTGACCGGCGATCATATAGGTCGCAACCGTCCAGGGCGCACCGCAGAAGCCGAGCAGCGTCGTCTCCCCAGGCAGCGCATCGCGCAACCGCCGCACCGTTTCCAGAACGGGCTGGAGGTAATCAACGATCCCTTCTCCATCCAATCTTCCAATGCCGGCTTCGTCGATCGGATCCATTTCAGGGCCATGCCCCTCTGTGAAACGAACGTTCCGCTTCATCGCATCGGGAATGACGAGAATATCGGAAAACAGGATCGCCGCATCGAAACCGTAGCGGCGGATCGGCTGCAATGTCACTTCGACGGCGTAATCGGGGGTGTAGCAGAGATCAAGAAAGCTCCCAGCCTTTGCCCGCGTCTCTCTGTATTCTGGGAGATAACGTCCTGCCTGTCTCATCAGCCAGAGAGGAGGCGGGGAGAGGTTTTCGCCATCGAGAACCCTCATGATCTTTCGGCGCGTGTCGCTCAAGCGCTTCTTCCCTATAAAAAATCAAAGATATTTAAAAGGTTTCTATTTCTTAGAGTCGGTGTCTATCAAGGATTAAAATCCATCCACCGCCGATGCCATTTGTCGCGCGCGCGCAGAGATCGGCGAAAGGATTCGCCAGTTGCACGCAAAGTTTGGGGAGAAGCCGAATCCGAAAATGATTCCAGCCTCTTCGGGACGAATGATTTTGTTCCTGCTTGTGGATAGGCTGTGGACCTGATCTAAAGAAGCTGAGCTGTTCCCCATCATCCACAGGGCCCGATGAAACCGATCTGCAAAATTCCAAATGTGGATAAGGCGGCATGTTTTCCCTTGCCCGGGACCGACCCGGCGCCTTAGCTCCCCATCATCCAGTCTTTTCAACAGGCAGCGGAAAATAGCGTGGAGAACAGAACGAACTTCTTTCATCTGCATCTGATTTCTGACTCGACGGGAGAGACTCTCATCTCGGCCGGCCGCGCCGCATCGGCTCAATTCAGATCCGCCCAGCCGATCGAGCATGTCTATCCCCTGATCCGCAATCGCAAGCAGCTGCTGCCGGTTTTGCAGGCGATCGATGAAGCACCCGGCATCGTGCTCTACACGATCGTCGATCGAGAGCTTGCGAACCTCATCGACGAGCGTTGCGCTGAAATGGGTGTTGCTTCGGTCAATGTGCTGGAGCCTGTCATGGGCGCGTTCCAGATTTATCTCGGTGCGCCGTCGCGCCGTCGCGTCGGGGCGCAGCACGTGATGAATGCCGGTTATTTCGCGCGCATCGAAGCGCTGAATTTCACCATGGATCACGACGACGGTCAGATGCCGGACGATTATAATGACGCCGATGTCGTTATCATCGGGATCAGCCGCACCTCGAAGACGCCGACCAGCATCTACCTTGCCAACCGCGGCATCAAGACGGCGAACATTCCGATCGTCTATGGCGTACCCCTGCCGGAGAGCCTGTTTGCTGCAACGAAACCGCTGATCGTCTGTCTCATCGCCACCACCGACCGCATCTCCCAGGTCCGGGAAAACCGCATCCTCGGAACGACGCAAGGCTTCGACCGCGAACATTATACGGATCGCGCCGCGATCTCCGAGGAGTTGAAATATGCCCGTTCGATCTGCTCCCGCCACAACTGGCCGCTGATCGACGTCACCCGCCGCTCGATCGAGGAAACGGCGGCGGCAATTGTTGCTCTGCGCCCGAAGCTGCGCTAAGCGCTGACGAAACGCCGGCACGCCGAGGAGCCCATGACAATAAAACTCATCCTTGCATCGTCGAGCCCCTTTCGACGGGCACTGATGGAAAATGCCGGACTGTCCTTCGAGGCACACGCTGCCCGGATCGATGAAAGGGCAGTGGAAGCCCCGATGGAAAATGCCGGAGCCGAGCCAGATGCGGTCGCACTCGTCCTGGCCAAGGCCAAAGCCGAGGAGGTCAGTAGCCGTTTTCCCGACAGCCTGGTCATCGGCTCTGATCAGACGATGTCGCTCGGTGAGCGAGTCTTCCACAAGCCGAAGGACATGGCCGAGGCTGCAAACCATCTTGTGACTCTTTCGGGGGCAACCCATCGATTGAACAGCGCCGTTGCGATCGTCCGCGATGGCGTGGTCGTGTGGGAACATCTTGCCCATGCGGAGTTGACGATGCGGGCGTTGACCGCGGATTTCATTGCCGGGCATCTCGCACGGGTCGGCGAACGAGCGCTTTCCAGCGTCGGCGCCTATCAATTGGAAGGGGAGGGCATTCAGCTGTTCGAGAAAATCGAAGGCGACTATTTCACGATTCTCGGTCTGCCGATGCTGCCGCTTCTGAAAGAACTGCGAGATCTCGGGGCAATCGATGGATGATTCACGTGAAACACTCGGGCCGAAGGCGTTTGTCACCGGCTTTCCCATCAAGCATTCGCGCTCGCCTCTGATCCATGGATACTGGCTGAAGACGCTCGGCCTGCCGGGCAGCTATCGCGCCCATGAGGTGGCGCCGGATGCTTTTGCGGATTTCATTGCCTCGCTCAAGGACGGCCGTTCCGGTTTTGTCGGCGGCAATGTCACCATCCCTCACAAGGAAATGGCGTTTCGACTTGCCGATCGGCCCGATCAGCTGTCGCGCGAGCTCGGCGCTTCCAACACCCTCTGGCTGGAAGACGGGCTCCTGCACGCGACCAATACCGATGGTCGTGGCTTCACCGCCAATCTCGACGAACGCCACCCCAGTTGGGATCGGCATGATACCGCCGTCGTCTTCGGCGCCGGCGGCGCCAGCCGTGCGATCATCCAGGCGGTTCGCGATCGCGGCTTCAAGGAGATCCATGTTGTCAACCGCACCGTCGAACGCGCACGCGAACTGGCCGATCGCTTCGGACCCAGAATTCGCGCTCACCCGGTCGGGGCGCTTGGCGAAGTCATGAGTGGTGCTGGCCTTTTCATCAATACCACCTCGCTCGGCATGGACGGCGAGGCTGCGCCGCAACTTGATTTTACGACCCTTGCAGCAGATGCCGTCGTCACCGATATCGTCTATGTCCCGTTGAAGACGCCCATCCTGACGCAGGCGGAGGAGCAGGGCTTTTCCATCGTCGACGGTCTCGGCATGCTGCTGCATCAGGCGGTGCCTGGCTTCGAGAAATGGTTCGGAAAGCGCCCGGTGGTCGATGCGGCGCTCCGCGCGCTCATCGTCGCAGATATGGAAGCACATTGAGATGTTGAGGATTGGCCTCACCGGCTCCATCGGCATGGGAAAATCGACGGCGGGAAAACTTTTCGCCGATGCCGGAATTCCGTTGAACGACTCCGATGCCGTGGTTCACGACCTCTATGCCGGCGAGGCAGCGCCATTGGTGGATGCCGCCTTCCCAGGCACGATGAAGGATGGAGCGGTCGACCGGCATGAACTCGGCCGCCAGCTCGCCCTCGATCCCGACGGTTTCAAACGCCTGGAATCGATCGTTCACCCGCTGGTCCGCAAACGCGAAGAGGAATTTCTGGCCCGGCAGCGCGCTGCCGGCGCCGAGATGGTTCTGCTCGATATTCCCTTGCTCTTCGAAACTGGCGCCTGGGAAAGAGTGGATGTCATCGTCGTCGTCAGCACCGATCCACAGATTCAGCGTCAGAGGGTGCTTGCGCGAGAAGACATGACCGAGGAAAAATTCGACATGATTCTTTCCCGCCAGACGCCGGACGCGGAAAAGCGACGCCGTGCCGATTATCTGATCGATACCAGTCACAGCATTGCTGAGACGAGGGAACGAGTGCTCGAAATCATCGCCGAGCTGAAATTGCGGATTGCCAAGGGAGATTTCCGGAATGCGTGAGATCATTTTCGATACGGAAACCACCGGCCTCGACAACCGGACGGACCGCATCATCGAAATCGGCGGCATCGAACTCTTCAACCATTTCCCAACCGGCAACACGATCCATATCTTCATCAATCCAGGAGACCAAAAGGTCCACCCGGATGCACTTGCGGTGCATGGAATCACCGATGAATTCCTGAAGGACAAGCAGCCTTTCGCGGAGGTGGCCGAAAAGATCCTCACCTTTTTCGGTGACGCGAAGTGGATTGCTCATAACGCCACCTTCGACATGGGCTTCATCAACGCCGAATTCGCACGCATCGGCTTGCCGCCGATTCTGCCGGAACGAGTGGTCGATACCCTCTCGATGGCGCGGCGCAAACATCCGATGGGGCCGAATTCGCTCGACGCGCTCTGCCGACGTTACGGCATCGATAATTCGCACCGTACCAAACACGGCGCGTTGCTCGACTCCGAACTGCTTGCCGAGGTCTATATCGAGATGATCGGCGGCAGGCAGGCAGCCCTCGGCCTCGGCATGTCAGGTCAATCCGGCCAGGGGGCTCGCGGCGAAACGGCGAGCGACGACGATGCGGTGATGCCAGCGGTGCTTCAGCGCCCGCGCCCGCTCGCGCCCCGCATCAGCCAGACCGAAGCGCAGGCGCACGAGGCGCTGGTCGCCAAGCTCGGCGAAAAAGGCATCTGGGCGAAATACGCCAATCCCAATTGAGTTACCTCCAATTGAAAATGCCCGGGACTTGCCCGGGCATCCGTATTTCAAACCTGAAAGATTCGATCAGTTCGGAACGGCTTGAACCTTGGCGCGGGCCTGTTCTTCGGCAACACGCTGAGCGAACATCTGCGTGAAGTCGATCGGGTCGATCATTAGCGGCGGGAAACCGCCGTTGCGGGTAACGTCGGCGATAATCTGACGGGCGAACGGGAAGAGCATGCGCGGGCACTCGATGAAGAGGACCGGCAGCATGTGCTCCTGCGGGAAACCGGCAACGCGGAAGACGCCGCCATAGACGAGCTCAGTATGGAAGACCGTCTTGTCGCCGTCCTTGGCTTCGGCATTCAGCGACAGCACGACGTCGAAATCGGTATCGGAAAGCGGATTGGCGTTGACGTTCACATTGATGTTGATCGTCGGCGCCTTGTCGCGGGCCTGCAGCGAACGCGGCGCGCCCGGATTTTCGAAGGAGAGGTCCTTGGTGTATTGCGCAAGGATCGAAAGAGTGGGGCTGGTCGCACCGTTGTTGTTATCGTCTGCCATTGGCTTTTCCTCAAAGGGCATGGAATGGTGCCGCCATCTACCATTTCAGCCAAGGGGTTACAACCCTGGGCGCTGGGCGCGGCTGATCCGCCGCAGAGCCTTAATCGCCGAGATGTTTGCCGGACCAGGGCGAGTTGGGGTTCGGCTCCCTATGATAATCCTCCTCGTCGAGATCGACCACCTTCGAATTCGGTTTGCGGTCGCGGAAGTCGCCTTGCGGGCCGCGAGAAGAGCCGCCTTCCGCATTGACGACGACGAAGCGCTTGGCGATCACCCGCCAGAGGAGGTCGCGCACCGGTGGAATGAGAATGAGGATCGCGACGATATCGGAGAGGAAGCCGGGAATGATCAGAAGCAGCGAAGCGATGACCTTCATTGCCGGCTGCAGCAGCTCGCGGCCCGGCATCACGCCATTTCGTCCCTCGGCCGACATGCGCCGCAGGATGCCGATGCCCTGCTGGCGCAGCAGGATCACGCCGATGACGAAGCTCGCCATGACCAGCGCAAGCGTCAGCGCCAAGCCGATCGCCCTCCCGACGACGACGAAACCGGCAATTTCGGCGAGTGGCAGCAGCAGGACGAAAGCTGGCAGAATCGAAAAACGCATCGTCGTCATTTCCCCGGGCTTTGCCGGTCTCCTCTCTGGCGGGCGAAGATGCCAGCCATCATTTGAATCATCTGTATAGGCGGACTATATGGGAGTACAAATCAGAGATGTTAACGGCGGTTGCGATACGATATGAGTTCGAACGACTTCATCACTTTATTCTTCCTGGTGGCGGCGGTGCTGATTTTCTTTCAGCTTCGCTCCGTCCTCGGACGCCGCACGGGAAATGAGAAGCCGCCACGCGATCTCTATACGCCGCGGGATGCGGCTCCGGCCGAAGCTGCCGATGCCGGCAAGGTCGTGACGCTGCCCCGGCGCGACTCGACGGCCGAGGATGAGGATCGCTTCTCCGCCATCGATGCCGTCGCTGCACCCGGAACCCCGCTCAACGAATCGCTGCGCGCGCTGAACAAGGCCGATTCCTCGTTCAATCCCAAGGAATTTCTGAACGGTGCTCGTATGGCTTACGAGATGATCGTCATGGCCTATGCCGATGGCGATCGGAAAACGTTGAAGAACCTTTTGTCCCGCGAAGTCTATGACGGGTTCGAAGCGGCCATCGGCGAGCGCGAAACTCGCGGGGAGAAGGTGAAGTCCACCTTCGTCGGCATCGAAAAAGCCGAAATCACTCACGCGGAAACGAAGGGCAGCGAGGCCCAGATCACCGTTCGTATCGCCAGCCAGCTGATATCGGCCACCTATGACAAGGCAGACGCGCTGATTGAGGGCGACGCCGAGAATGTCGCCGAGGTCAACGATCTCTGGACCTTCGCCCGCGACACCCGCTCGCGTGACCCGAACTGGAAACTTGTGGCGACCGAATCGGAACATGAGTGATCAGGCATCGGGCTTCGTCCTGCAGGCTCTAAGTTTCGACACTTTGGAAGGCTGGAAGGATGACGATCCCTCCGGCCTTTTTGAAGTCATGCGAAACTGCCGGCGGCAGATCACCGATGTCAAACCCTATCGTACGGGCTCGCTCGGTCTGAGTTCGGAAGACCTGCTTCCGCTGTTGGCCGCCGCCGAAGATTTCACTCCCTCGTCGCCGGCATCGGCGCGCGCCTTTTTCGAGACGCACTGTCGGCCCTTTCTGATCCGTCGAAAGGATGGAAATCCGGGCTTCGTTACCGCCTTCTACGAACCGGAGATCGAGGTGTCGGAAGAGCCGGATGAGATTTTCCGGTTTCCTTTCTACCGCCGTCCCGACGATCTGATCGATCTCAATGACGCCAATCGTCCCGCCGAGCTCGACGGGAGCTATGCCTTCGGCCGTCTGCATCAAGGTCGCATCAGCGCTTATCCGGATCGCCGCGCGATCGATGAGGGTTTTCTTGACGGTCGCGGCCTCGAAATCGCCTGGGCGAAATCAAAGATCGATGTCTTCTTCGTGCATGTCCAGGGCGCCGCGCGCCTCCGCTACAGGGATGGCCGCATCGGCCGCATCACCTATGCGGCGAAGGCTGGCCATGCTTTCTCAGCGATCGGCAAATTGCTGATCGAGCGCGGGGAAATCGACCGGGCCGAGATTTCGATGCAGTCGATCCGCGCCTGGCTGGCACGCAATCCCGAGCGCGTGGACGAGGTGCTGTGGCACAATCGCTCCTATATTTTCTTCAGGGAAACGCCCTCGCGGGCTATCAGCCTGCGAACCGCCGATTCTGAAGCCGGCCCAGTCGCGGCCGCCAAGGTACCGCTTCTCGCCGGCCGCTCGCTCGCGGTCGACCGGTTGATCCATACCTTCGGCTTTCCTTTCTTCATCCGTGCCGAGAGCCTTACCCATCTCGATCACGGCCGGCCCTTCCGTCGGCTGATGCTGGCGCTCGATACCGGCTCGGCGATCGTCGGCCCGGCGCGTGGCGATATCTTCACCGGCTCGGGGGACGCGGCGGGAGAAAGCGCCGGCACCGTCCGCAACGATGCCGATTTCGTCATCCTCATTCCCAACGCCGCCGCCGGACAATTCGACTGATGGCCAGGGATCGCAAGCTCAGCGCGGATGAGAGGATACTCTGGGGCAAGGTGGCCCGCAGCACGCGGCCGATGCCCGGCAAAGCCGGTGAGCTCAGCGAACTCGATGCCTTTCTCGTCGAGACCGAAGCGACAGCCGAACGGGAGAAAGCCGAAAAGCAGATGCCTGCCCTGTCCGCGCCGGAACAGCCGGCAGCACCCTCGGCGTCGAAACGGCCGGGTGGAATGCATCAGCCGCTGGAACGGCCGGTCAAGCGCAAGATCGCCAAGGGCCGGCTCGCGCTCGAGGCGCGCATCGACCTGCACGGGCTGGTGCAGAGCGAAGCCCATGTCATCCTTCTCGATTTCCTGATCCGCGCCCACGAGCGCGGCATGCGCCATGTGCTCGTCATAACGGGCAAGGGCAGTTCGATGGGCAGCGAGGGGGCCTTGAAACGAGCCGTGCCCCTCTGGTTCTCGAAGCCGGAATTCCGCTACTTGATCTCCTCCTATGAGCCGGCCGCGCATCACCATGGCGGTGAGGGCGCGCTCTATATCCGCCTGTCCCGGCGGCATGGGGAAAGGCCATGACACCCTTCGGAGAGGCGGTCCGCAGGTTGAGAGCCCGCAAGGGCGTCTCGCAGAAGGAGATGGCGCAGGCGCTGAATGTCTCGCCCGCCTATCTTTCGGCGCTCGAACATGGAAAGCGCGGCCTGCCGACATTCGACCTGCTGCAGCGCATCGCCGGCTATTTCAACATCATCTGGGACGAGGCCGAGGAACTGTTCCTGCTTGCCCGCTCATCCGACCCGCGCGTCGTCATCGATACGTCAGGCCTGCCGCCGGAATATACCGAATTCGCCAACCGGCTGGCCCGCCAGATTCGCAGCCTTGACGGCGCCGAGATCGCCCGGTTATCCGCTCTTCTCGAAAATGGCGCCAAAGGCGACGGAAAAGCGTCATAATCCCCTGTTTTATGCCTTGTTCAGGGGACTTGCCATTGGGAACTCACGTCAAAAAACCTATATACGAAAGTGAAGAAAGCCGGTGATTCGCAAGGACCGCCGCCGCTTCACGACAACAGGGAAAATCTCGACAGAATGAGCGATACATCCGCGACGGAAAACGGCGTAAGCACCGAATATGGCGCAGATTCCATCAAGGTCCTGAAGGGCCTCGATGCCGTGCGCAAGCGCCCCGGCATGTATATCGGCGACACTGACGACGGCTCCGGCCTTCACCACATGGTCTACGAAGTCGTCGACAACGCGATCGACGAAGCGCTCGCCGGCCATGCCGACATCGTCACCGTCACTCTCAATCCGGATGGTTCGGTCACGGTCACCGATAACGGCCGCGGCATCCCGACGGACATCCATACCGGCGAAGGGGTATCGGCGGCAGAAGTCATCATGACGCAGCTCCATGCCGGCGGTAAGTTTGACCAGAATTCCTACAAGGTCTCCGGCGGTCTGCATGGCGTCGGCGTTTCCGTCGTCAATGCGCTTTCCGTCTGGCTGAAGCTGAAGATCCGCCGCCATGGCAAGATCCATGAGATGAGCTTCACCCATGGTGTGGCTGACGCTCCCCTGAAGGTCACGGGCGATGCCCCTGACGTAACCGGCACGGAAGTGAGCTTCATGCCGAGCAGCGAAACCTTCACCATGACGGAGTTCGACTATGGCACGCTGGAGCATCGCCTGCGCGAGCTCGCCTTCCTGAACTCCGGCGTGCGCATCCTTCTGAGCGACAAGCGCCACTCGGATATCAAGCAGGAAGAGATGCGTTACGATGGCGGCCTCGAGGCTTTCGTTTCCTATCTCGACCGGGCCAAGAAGCCGCTCGTCGACAAGCCGGTCGCCATCCGCGGCGAAAAGGATGGCATCACGGTCGAAGTGGCGATGTGGTGGAACGACAGCTACCACGAGAACGTGCTCTGCTTTACCAACAACATTCCCCAGCGCGACGGCGGCACTCATATGGCTGGCTTCCGCGCGGCTCTGACGCGCCAGGTGGTTTCCTACGCCGACAATTCCGGCATCACCAAGAAGGAAAAGGTGACGCTGCAGGGTGAGGATTGCCGCGAAGGCCTGACGGCGGTGCTGTCGGTCAAGGTGCCTGATCCGAAATTCTCCTCGCAGACAAAGGATAAGCTCGTTTCCTCGGAAGTCCGTCCCGTTGTCGAAAGCCTCGTCAACGAGGCGCTGAGCACCTGGTTCGAAGAACATCCGAGTGAAGCCAAGATCCTGGTCGGCAAGGTCGTCGAGGCGGCCGCTGCGCGCGAAGCGGCCCGCAAGGCGCGCGAATTGACCCGCCGAAAGGGTGCGCTCGATATCGCTTCGCTGCCCGGCAAGCTTGCCGACTGTTCCGAACGCGATCCGGCCAAGTCCGAAGTTTTCCTGGTCGAGGGTGATTCCGCCGGCGGCTCGGCCAAGCAAGGCCGTTCGCGCGAAAACCAGGCAATCCTGCCTCTGCGCGGCAAGATCCTGAACGTCGAGCGCGCCCGTTTCGACAAGATGCTGTCGAGCCAGGAAATCGGCACGCTGATCACCGCACTCGGCACCGGCATTGGCAAGGACGAGTTCAACGCGGAAAAGCTGCGTTATCACAAGATCATCATCATGACGGATGCCGACGTCGACGGCGCGCATATCCGCACCCTACTGCTCACCTTCTTCTTCCGGCAGATGCCGGAGCTGATCGAGCGGGGCCATCTCTACATCGCCCAGCCGCCGCTCTATAAGGTTGCGCGCGGCAAGTCGGTGCAATATCTGAAGGACGAGAAGGCGCTCGAGGAATATCTCATCGCCCAGGGCCTTGAGGACGCAGCGTTGAAGCTTGGCAGCGGCGAGGTCCGCACCGGCCAGGATCTGCGCGAGGTCATCCTCGATGCGCTGCGCATGCGCGCGCTGCTCGACAATCTCCATTCACGCTACAACCGCGCCGTCGTCGAGCAGGCGGCGATTGCCGGCGCCCTCAACGCCGAACTCGTCAGCGATCAGGCAAGGGCGCTGACGCTGACGAACGAAGTGGCCGGACGCCTTGACATCATCGCCGAGGAGACCGAGCGAGGGTGGCAGGGCGACCTGACGAGCGAGGGTGGCTTGCGTCTCGAGCGCATGGTACGCGGCGTCAAGGAAATCGTCGTTCTCGACATGGCGCTGATCGGTTCTTCGGATGCCCGGCATATCGACCAGCTGACATCGCGACTCAAGGAAATCTATCAGACGCCGCCGTCGCTGCACCGACGCGAAGGCGATATCGAGATTTCAGGCCCGCGCGCCCTGCTCGACGCGATCTTCGCCAGCGGCCGCAAGGGCCTCAGCATGCAGCGCTACAAAGGCCTTGGCGAAATGAATGCCGAGCAGCTCTGGGAAACGACCCTCGATCCGAATGTGCGCTCGCTGCTGCAGGTCAAGGTCGCCGACGCCACCGATGCCGACGGCCTCTTCGCCCGCCTGATGGGTGATGAAGTCGAGCCCCGGCGCGAATTCATCCAGGACAACGCGCTCAGCGTCGCCAATCTCGATATTTGACCGGTATCTCTCCCAAAAAAGCCCCGCCATCCTGGGATGGCGGGGCTTTCGCTTGTTCTGACCTCACTCAGTTCGCGACGAAACGGCCGTTGAAGGCGAGTTCGGAGAGCGGCTTGCGTTGGCTCGGGAATTCGCGCGCCTGGTAGCGTTCGGAAAGGACGCTTTTGTCGGCGAGGCGGCCGACGGCAACGCCGGCCTCGACACGGTACCCCTCCGGAATGCCGAATGTCTTGCTGATTTCCTCATGTTTGATGCCGCCCATGCCATGGGCATAGAAACCGGAAAGACGCGCCTGGAGCGCCAGATAGCCCCAGGCCGCACCGGCATCGAAGGAATGGGTGTAGCTCGGCTTTTCCTCGCCGGAACCGGCAGCGCCGGTGAAGGCGCGCGACACGACGAAGATCAGCGCGGATGCGTTCTTTGCCCATTCCTGGTTGGCATCGACGAGCAATGCGACGAATTTCTCCCAATGCTCCGCGCCCTTGAGGGCATAGATGAAGCGCCAGGGCTGTTGATTGGAGGAGGAGGGCGCCCAGTGGGCGGCGTCGAGCAGGCTGAGCAGTTGTGCTTCCTCGATGGTTTCGCCGGTGAAGGCGCGCGGCGACCAGCGGTCGAGAAACATCGGATCAATCGAATATTCGGATTCGCGGTTATTGCTCTTCGTCATGCTTGTTCCAGAGGTTGAGATATAAAAATCGTTGAGGCTAGTCCGTCCAGACGATGTCGAGTTCCTCGCGGAAGGCGAAACGCTTCAGATGATCGTCGATGACGCCTTGCATTCTTGCCTGCTGCGCGGGATCGGCAACGGAAAGCGTCATGGTCAGCGCCGCGCCGTCGGCGGTAAATGTCACCTCGGCCGCTTCGCTGAACGGCACTCGACCCTTGTGCGGATCGAAATCGACGCTGAACTTGTGGCTCCAATGTTTGCAGAGCTGCTGTAGATAGCGGCTTGCATGTTCGGTGCGCACGACGGCCTTGGAGAGGTGCATGTCGAACTCCATTTCATCTTGGACTGCAGCGCAGTCATATTTCCTGCTTCGCAGTCTTGGCAAGCGCAGCGTCGTCGCATTTCAAGTGTACAGACTGTCGCCATAAAAGCGGCCTCACGCGCGCGTCGAAGCAGGCTAATGAACTGCCTCGATAAAGCGATCGGAGAGTTGCGCATGCTGGTGAATGGAAAATGGACGGAAGACTGGCAGCCCGTTCAGGCAAAGGATGAAAAGGGCGGCTTCGTCAGGCAGGTCTCCAGATTTCGCAACTGGGTGACGCCGGATGGCGGGGCCGGGCCGACGGGTGAGGGCGGCTATGAAGCCAGCCCCGGCCGCTACCATCTCTATGTCGCCTATATCTGCCCCTGGGCCTCGCGAACCCTGATCGGCCTCAAGCTCAAGGGCCTGGAAGATGTCATTTCCGTCTCGGTCGTCGAACCGGTGCTGACGAAGCAGGGCTGGCGCTTCGGCGACTATCCGGGAGCAACGCCGGATCACGTCAACGGCGCTGTCTACATGCATGAAATCTATACACGCGCAGCATCGGATTTCACCGGCCGCGCCACCGTGCCGGTTCTCTGGGACAAGCAAAGGCAGACCATCGTCAACAACGAATCCGCCGATATTTTGCGGATGCTTAACAGCGGCTTCGGCGCGCTGGCCAAAAATCCGATCGATCTTTATCCCATGGAAAGGCGCGCCGAGATCGATGCTTTCAACGAGCGCATCTACCCAGCTCTCAACAATGGGGTCTATCGCGCCGGTTTCGCCACCACACAGATCGCTTATGAGGAAGCCTTCGCTGATGTCTTCTCCTGCCTCGATTGGCTCCAGCCGCAGCTTGAAGGTCGGCCTTTCCTCTTTGCCGATCATCCCACGGAAAGCGATATCCGGCTTTTCGTCACGCTCGTGCGTTTCGATGCCGCCTATCACGGCATCTTCAAATGCAATCTGCGCCGCCTTTCGGATTATGCCGCGTTGCGCGCCTTTTGCCGCCGCATGCTGGATTGGCCGGGCATCGCCGAAACGGTGAATCTCGACCACATCAGGCGCGGATACTATTCGATCGAAAGCCTCAACCCCACGAAAATCGTGCCTGCCGGGCCGATTCTCTCGGAAATTTTCTAGAAGGCCGTCCGCTTCTCGACAAAGCCGTAATGACACCGATGAATAATTCGTTCATAGGTGGCTGCAAATCCGTTTTCGATGAGGAGGCATTCCATGAAGCTGATGCGTGTTGGCGAAGCAGGCCGTGAAAAACCGGCGCTTCTCGATTCCGAGGGCAAGATCCGCGATCTTTCCGGTCACGTCGCCGATATCGGCGGCGAGGCGATCTCGCCGGCGGGCCTTGCGCGGATAGCGGCGATCGATCCGAAGAGCCTTCCGGAACTCGCTCCTGGTCGCATCGGCGCCTGCGTGGCCGGCACCGGCAAATTCATCTGCATCGGCCTCAATTTCTCCGATCATGCAGCCGAAACCGGCGCCACCGTGCCGCCCGAGCCGGTGATCTTCATGAAGGCGACGTCGGCGATCGTTGGTCCGAACGACACCGTGCTCATCCCGCGCGGCTCGGAAAAGACTGATTGGGAAGTCGAACTCGGCGTCGTCATCGGCAAGACGGCGAAATATGTCAGCGAAGCCGACGCACTCGACTACGTTGCCGGTTACTGCGTGTCGCACGACGTATCCGAGCGTGCCTTCCAGACGGAGCGCGCCGGCCAGTGGACCAAGGGCAAGTCCTGCGATACCTTCGGGCCGATCGGTCCTTGGCTTGTGACGAAGGATGAGATCGCCGATCCGCAGAACCTCGGCATGTGGCTGAAGGTCAACGGTCAGACGATGCAGAACGGCTCGTCGAGAACCATGGTCTATGGGGTCGCTCACATCGTTTCCTACCTCAGCCAGTTCATGTCCCTCCATCCCGGCGACGTCATCTCGACCGGAACGCCTCCCGGCGTCGGCATGGGCATGAAACCGCCGCGTTATCTCAGGGATGGCGACGTTGTCGAACTCGGCATCGAAGGTCTTGGCAGCCAGAAGCAGAGCTTCGTCGCTGATCGTTAACGACGCTACCTCAGCCGAACCTTAAGCTTTCGGTTCTATGGTGATGCCAGAGATCAACACTCTGGCATTTCTTGTTCAGGTCCGGCACGTCCATGTTGCTGTGCAACAAAAACCTGTTAGTCTGCGTTGTGGGCCAGCGTGCGGAAAGATTCGATGTCTATCAATCGACGTCATCTTTTCGATAGAGAAAGGTGGCGCCGTTTATGTTCTATCAGCTTTATGAATTGAATCATGCCGCCATGGCGCCGTTTCGCGCCGCGGCAGACATCATGCGATTTGCCTATGCCAATCCGCTGAACCCATTCTCCCAGACCCCTTTTGGCCGGACGATGGCGGCAAGTCTCGAAATGTTCGAGCGCACGACACGCCGCTACGGAAAGCCGGAATTCGGATTAAAGCACACGACGATCGGCGATCAGACGGTTTCCGTCCGTGAAGAGATCGTCTGGTCGCGATCCTTCTGCAACCTCTTGCATTTCGCGCGAAACGTTCCGCCCGGCCGCGCCAGCGACCCTCGTATCCTGATCGTCGCGCCGATGTCCGGCCACTATGCGACGCTGCTGCGCGGTACGGTCGAGGCGCTGCTGCCGAGCGCCGATGTCTACATCACCGACTGGATCGACGCCCGCATGGTGCCGATGACCGAAGGCACCTTCGATTTCGACGATTATGTCGATTACGTTATCGAGATGCTGCATTTCCTCGGCCATGACACCCATGTCATCGCCGTCTGTCAGCCTTCTGTTCCGGTGCTGGCGGCCGCTGCCGTGATGGAAGAAGCCAATGATCCGCTGTCGCCCTCGTCGATGACGTTGATGGGCGGCCCGATCGACACGCGCATCAATCCGACGGCGGTCAACAAGCTTGCTCAGGAACGCTCGCTGCAGTGGTTCTCCGACAATGTCGTCATGAACGTGCCCTGGCCGCAGCCGGGCTTCATGCGCCCGGTCTATCCGGGCTTCCTGCAGCTTTCGGGCTTCATGTCGATGAACCTGGACCGCCACCTTGTCGCCCACAAGGAATTCTTCATGCATCTCGTGAAGAACGACGGCGAGCCGGAAAAACATCGCGACTTCTACGACGAATATCTCGCCGTCATGGATCTGACCGCCGAATTCTATCTGCAGACGGTGGAGCAGGTCTTCATGAAGCACTCCCTGCCGAAGGGCGAATTGATGCACCGCGGCAAACGGGTCGACCCGGGGGCGATCCGCAAGGTGGCGCTTCTGACCGTCGAAGGCGAGAACGATGACATCTCGGGCGTCGGCCAGACCAAGGCGGCGCAGACCATCTGTGTGAACATTCCCGAAGATATGCGCCTGCACTATCTCCAGCCGGATGTCGGTCATTACGGCGTTTTCAACGGCTCGCGTTTCCGCCGTGAGATCGCGCCGCGCATCGTCAACTTTGTCCGCCAGCATTCCCGTTCCGTCGTCAAGCCGACGATCCCGCGCGTCATCAAGGGCGGTCGAACCGCCTGAGTAAGCGACAGCTGAATTAGAAAAACGGATTCAAGGCCTTGTCCGATTTCGTGGGCAATCGTCTTGAAGGCGCCTATTGCGGTAACCACATCGATTTCAGCGTTCGGCATCTTGCCGGGCGCGGAAAGCAAGGATACCCGCACGATGAACCAGTCAGCATTGCTTCGACCGGATTGGACTCCGGCTACCATTGCCCTGATGATTCTCGGCTTCATGGTTTTCTGGCCTCTGGGTCTGGCCATGCTTGCCTACATCATCTTCGGCGAGCGTCTGCGCGGCTTCAAGCGCGACGTCAACCAGGCGACCGATGGCTTCTTTGCCTCTTGCCGCCGCCCGCATGGCCGTCATCGCCCGCATTTCTCGACCGGCAACGTCGCCTTCGACGATTGGCGCAAGGCCGAGCTCGACCGGATCGAGGAAGAGCGCCGCAAACTCGATGAAATGCGCGAGGAATTTGACGACTATTTGCGCGAACTCCGCCGCGCCAAGGATCAGGAAGAGTTCGACCGCTTCATGCGTGACCGCAAGAATGCCAAGCGCGACGACAATGGCGGCCCAGTCGCGGAATTTCAGACGCCCTGAAGGCTCAAGCAATGAATTGATGACCGGCATCCCACCGATGCCGGTTTTTCCATGTCTGGCCGCCGGGCAAATCGTTTAGATTCTGCGGCGAATCGTATAGAAAACACCCATGTTTCCGCTTCTGAAGACACGGCCAAAGGCGCGAAAGCCGGCTCCGCCCGAAATGCGGACGCTCGATGTCGCCGGCCGGCTCATGCCTCTGACCATCAAACAGCACGATCAGGCGACCCGCATCACGCTGCGCATCGAGCCGGGCGGGCGGGCTTTGAAGATGACGGTGCCGAGAGGTCTTGCGGCGCGCGAGGTCAATGCCTTCCTCGATCGGCACCAGGGATGGCTGCTCACCAGGCTTGCCAAGTTCTCGACCGATAGCGGATTGCGCGACGGCGGCAAGATTCTCCTGCGCGGCGTTTCCCATCGCATCGAGCACACCGGCAGCCTGCGCGGCTTGACGGAAGTAGTCACCGTGGACGGCAGCCCTGTGGTGCGCGTCAGCGGCATGCCGGAACATGTCGGACGGCGCATCGCCGCCTTCCTCAAGAAGGAAGCGCGCGCCGATCTCGAGCGACTGGCGGCGATGCATGCTGCAACAATCCGGGCGCCGATCCGCTCGATTTCGATGAAGGATACCCGCAGCCGGTGGGGTTCCTGCTCATCGGAGGGAAACTTGAGCTTTTCCTGGCGCATCGTCATGGCGCCGCCTTCGGTGATCGATTACCTCGCCGCTCATGAAGTCGCCCATCTTAAGGAGATGAATCACGGACCCCGCTTCTGGGCGCTTTGCAAGAAGCTTTGCCCCGGCATGGAGGAAGCGAAATCCTGGCTGAAGCGGCACGGCAGCCAATTGCACGCCATTGATTTCGATTAGATGAGCGTCCCCTAAATGCAGCGTTCCACGCAAATTGGCTCGACTCTTGCTGCATTTCGTGTCACTTCGCTGCCATGAAACCCGATATCAAGATCTGTGGCTTGAAGACGCCCGAAGCGATCGATCGTGCGCTGAAACGCGGCGCGACCCATATCGGTTTTATCTTCTTCGAAAAGAGCCCGCGTTACGTCGAACCGGATATTGCGGCAAAACTTGCCGAACCCGCCCGCGGCAAGGCGAAGATCGTCGCCGTCGTCGTTGATCCCACCAATGACGACCTGGACGAGATCGTATCGCTGTTGAAGCCGGATATTCTGCAGCTTCACGGCAACGAAAGCCCCGAACATGTGCTGACGATCAAGGCGCTCTATGGCCTGCCGGTCATGAAAGTCTTTTCCGTGCGCACGGCCGACGATCTGAAGCGCGTCGAAGCCTATATCGGCATCGCCGACCGTTTCCTCTTCGACGCGAAAGCGCCGAAGGGTTCGGAACTGCCCGGCGGCAACGGGATTTCCTTCGACTGGAGTCTTTTGAGCTGGCTCGACGGCAGCATCGACTACATGCTTTCCGGCGGGCTGAATAAGGACAATGTCGCGGACGCGCTATTGATCACCAAAGCGCCTGGTATTGACGTCTCTTCGGGCGTCGAAAGCGCGCCCGGCGTGAAGAGCGTCGCGATGATCGATGAATTTTTCGATGCGGTCGAAAAGGCGGATGCGCCTGCCATGGCCTCAGGGAGTTGAGAGTGAACGAAACGCCTAAACCGAATTCCTTCCGTTCCGGACCCGATGAAGATGGCCGTTTCGGCATCTACGGCGGTCGTTTCGTTGCCGAAACGTTGATGCCGCTGATCCTCGATCTGCAGGACGAATGGAACAGGGCAAAGAGCGATCCGGCATTCCAGGCGGAATTGAAACATCTCGGCGCCCATTATATCGGCCGCCCGAGCCCGCTCTATTTCGCCGAGCGGCTGACGGCCGAGCTTGGCGGCGCGAAGATCTATTTCAAGCGCGAGGAGCTGAACCACACCGGCTCGCACAAGATCAACAACTGCATCGGCCAGATCCTGCTCGCCAAGCGCATGGGCAAGACCCGGATCATCGCCGAAACCGGTGCCGGCCAGCATGGCGTCGCCTCGGCTACCGTTGCCGCTCGCTTCGGCCTTCCCTGCGTCGTCTATATGGGCGCAACCGACGTCGAGCGTCAGGCGCCGAACGTTTTCCGCATGAAGCTGCTCGGCGCGGAAGTGAAGCCGGTAACGGCAGGCAGCGGCACTCTGAAGGACGCCATGAACGAGGCGCTCCGCGACTGGGTCACCAATGTCGAGGATACCTATTATCTAATCGGAACGGCGGCTGGCCCGCATCCCTATCCGGAAATGGTCCGTGATTTCCAGTCGGTGATCGGTACGGAAGCGAAAGAACAGATGCTGGCCGCCGAAGGCCGTCTTCCCGATCTCGTTGTCGCTGCCGTTGGCGGTGGCTCGAATGCGATCGGCATCTTCCACCCCTTCCTTGACGATTCTTCGGTGAAGATCGTCGGCGTCGAAGCCGGTGGCAAGGGACTGCAGGGTGACGAACATTGCGCTTCGATCACTGCCGGAACACCCGGTGTGCTGCATGGCAACCGCACCTACCTGCTGCAGGATGGTGATGGCCAGATCAAGGAAGGTCATTCGATTTCGGCCGGCCTCGATTATCCCGGCATCGGCCCCGAACATTCCTGGCTGAGCGATATCGGCCGCGTCGATTACGTGCCGATCATGGATCATGAAGCGCTCGAGGCCTTCCAGACCCTGACCCGTCTCGAAGGCATCATCCCGGCGCTCGAGGCTGCGCATGCGATCGCCGAGGTCATCAAGCGCGCCCCGAAGATGGGCAAGGACGAGATCATTTTGATGAACCTCTCCGGCCGCGGCGACAAGGATATCTTCACCGTCGGCAAGATTCTGGGAATGGGACTGTAAGACATGACCGCACGCATGGACAAACGCTTTGCCGAGCTGAAGGCCGAGGGCCGTCCGGCGCTTGTGACCTATTTCATGGGCGGCGATCCTGATTACGATACCTCTCTCGGCATCATGAAGGCACTGCCGGAAGCCGGCTCCGACATCATCGAGCTCGGCATGCCCTTTTCCGATCCGATGGCAGATGGCCCGGCGATCCAGCTGGCCGGCCAGCGTGCGCTGAAAGGCGGCCAGACGCTCAAGAAGACGCTGCAGCTGGCGGCCGATTTCCGCAAGGCTGACAATGCGACGCCGATCTTGATGATGGGCTACTACAATCCGATCTACATCTACGGCGTCGAGAAATTCCTCGACGACGCGATCGCCGCCGGCATTGACGGCCTGATCGTCGTCGACCTGCCGCCTGAGATGGATGACGAGCTCTGCATTCCGGCAATCCGCAAAGGTATCAACTTCATCCGCCTGGCGACGCCGACCACGGACGAGAAGCGCCTGCCCGCCGTACTCAAAAACACCTCCGGCTTCGTCTACTACGTGTCGATGAACGGTATTACTGGCTCGGCGCTGCCCGATCCGTCGCTGGTGTCGGGCGCCGTCCAGCGCATCAAACAGCATACGGAGCTGCCGGTCTGTGTCGGCTTCGGCGTCAAGACGGCGGAGCATGCGAAGGTCATCGGCGGTTCGGCCGACGGCGTCGTCGTCGGCACCGCCATCGTCAATCAGGTCGCCACGAGCTTGACGAAAGACGGCAAGGCGACGGCAGACACGGTTCAGGCGGTCGCAACGCTGGTGCGCGGCCTTTCCTCGGGAACACGCTCGGCGCGCCTTGTTGCTGCCGAATAGTTTTCCCACATTGGCGCTATTCAACCAGGAGAATTCGAGTTGAACTGGATCACCAACTACGTTCGCCCGCGGATCAATTCCATGCTGGGCCGTCGCGAAGTGCCGGAGAACCTCTGGATCAAGTGCCCGGAAACGGGTGAGATGGTCTTCCATAAGGATCTGGAATCCAACAAATGGGTCATTCCTGCGTCCGGTTATCACATGAAGATGCCGGCCAAGGCCCGCCTTGCCGATCTTTTCGATAATGGTGAGTACGAATCGCTGCCGCAGCCGAAGGTCGCCCAGGATCCGCTGAAGTTCCGCGACTCGAAGAAGTACATCGATCGTCTGCGCGACAGCCGCCTGAAGACCGAACAAGAGGATACGATCCTCGCCGGCGTCGGAAAGGTGCAAGGTTTGAAGCTCGTTGCCGTCGTGCATGAATTCAACTTCATCGGCGGTTCGCTCGGCATTGCCGCCGGCGAAGCGATCGTCAAGGCTTTCGAGCGCGCGACCTCCGAAAAGTGCCCGCTGGTCATGTTCCCCGCCTCCGGCGGCGCGCGCATGCAGGAAGGCATTCTCTCGCTGATGCAGCTGCCGCGCACGACTGTTGCCGTCGATTTGCTCAAGGAATCCGGCCAGCCTTATGTCGTCGTTCTGACCAATCCGACGACCGGTGGCGTCACGGCCTCCTATGCCATGCTCGGCGATATCCACCTGGCAGAACCCGGCGCCGAAATCGGCTTTGCCGGCAAGCGCGTGATCGAGCAGACGCTGCGTGAAAAGCTGCCGGAAGGCTTCCAGACCTCCGAATACCTGCTGGAACATGGTATGGTCGACATGGTCGTCAAACGTCACGACATCCCGGAGACGCTGGCGCGTCTTCTGAAGATTCTGACGAAGAAGCCCGTTTCTGCGGCAAATGACGTGAATGGCGGCGCTATCGCTCTGGCGGCGAGCGCCTGATAACCGACAAGCAGGCGGGGTGCCGAAATGATACCCAGAGGCCAAACCGCGGTGAGTGAGGCAGCGCAAGAGATCGAAAAACTCATGGGATTGCATCCCAAGGGGTTCGATCTGTCTCTCGATCGCATCACCCGTCTTCTTGATGTGCTCGGCAATCCGCACAGGAAACTGCCGCCGGTGATCCATGTCGCCGGCACCAACGGCAAGGGTTCCGTCACAGCCTTCTGCCGCGCCTTGCTCGAGGCCGGCGGCTACAGCGCCCATGTCCATACCTCGCCGCATCTCGTCAATTGGCACGAACGTTATCGCATCGGCGTGGCGGGCGGACGCGGGCAGCTCGTGGAAGACGCCGTTTTTGCCGAGGCGGTGCGCCGAGTCGCCGAAGCCAATGCCGGGCAGCACATCACCGTCTTCGAAATCCTGACGGCGGTCACCTTTATTCTGTTTTCCGAACATCCGGCCGATGCCGCGATCATCGAAGTTGGTCTCGGCGGCCGCTTCGACGCCACGAATGTCATTTCCGATCCGGCCGTTTCGGTCATCATGCCGATCTCGCTGGATCACCAGCCCTATCTCGGCGACAGGGTCGAGCTGATCGCAGCCGAAAAGGCGGGCATCATGAAGCCGGGGCTGCCCGTCGTCATCGGCCACCAGGAATATGATGCCGCGCTTGACGTGCTGATGTCGACGGCCGAGCGGCTGCATTGCCCGAGCGCCGTCTTCGGGCAGGATTTCATGGCGCATGAGGAATACGGCCGGCTCGTCTATCAAGATGAGTACGGGCTTGCCGACCTGCCGCTGCCGCGCCTTCCCGGCCGTCATCAATATGCCAATGCCGCCGCTGCCATTCGCGCCGTCAAGGCGGCCGGCTTCAATGTCACCGAGACGATGATGGAAAAGGCGATGAATTGCGTGGAATGGCCGGGCCGGCTGCAGCGCCTGAGCGAGGGCCGGCTGATGCAGCATGCGCCCGCCGGCGCCGAGATCTGGGTCGATGGCGGGCATAATCCCGGTGCCGGCGAAGTGATCGCCGAAGCCATGGCCAATTTCGAAGAGCGCCAGCCACGGCCGCTGTTCTTGATCACCGGTATGATCAACACCAAGGATCCGATCGGTTATTTCAAGGCCTTCGCAGGCCTGGTCGAGAAGGTTTTCTGCGTGCCGATCCGTGGCAGCGATGCGGTAATCGACCCGGTGATCCTGTCGAATGCCGCCTATGATGCCGGCCTGGTCGCCGAACCGATGTCGACGGTCGGGGATGCGCTGGAAGCGATAAAATCCGCGCTCGATCCAGAAGCGCTGCCGCCGCGCATTCTGATCGGCGGTTCCCTCTATCTCGTCGGCGATGTGCTTGCCGACAACGGCACGCCTCCGAAGTGAAGCGGGCGAAGTGAAGAAATGTGAAATGAAAAAAGCCCGGTCGAAGCCGGGCTTTTTCAGGTATGCGATACCAATCAGGCGGCGTTCGAAATCCAGTTCGAAAGAGCCGTCTTCGGCTTGGCGCCGACCGAGATATCGGCCACTTCGCCGCCCTTGAAGATTGCGAGCGTCGGAATGGAGCGCACGCCGAACTGGGCGGCGAGTTCCGGGTTCTCGTCGATATTGAGCTTGGCGACCTTGACCTTGCCTTCCATCTCGACGGCGATTTCTTCGAGGCTCGGAGCAATCATCTTGCACGGGCCGCACCATTCAGCCCAGAAATCGACGACGACGGGTTCTGCAGATTCCAGAACTTCCGACTGGAAGTTATTGATATCGACTTTCACGGTAGCCATAGGCTGCTCCTTTAACGGAATTTGGTGTTGAACCACATGTGATGGTGCGGTGCCGAATTTTCAATGTCCGGTATTTCACTTTGTCTTGAGTCCTGCAAGCGCCAAACCGAGCGCCTTTTCGCCCAACGTGTAGAGCGAAGCATTCTCGGTATAGACAAGCATGCAGTCGATGCGCTTGCCCGGATAGAGCGGCGCCAGGATCTCGCGATAGATCGCGAGCTGCGCCTTATGCGCAAAGGGGATTGCCTCTTCGGTCACCGGCGGCACGCGATTGGTCTTGTAGTCGAGAATGACGACGCGATCGGCGAGCACGGCGAGCCGGTCGATGCGACCGGAAACGGCATAGCGTCTGCCGTCGACGGTCAATGTGCCCATGATCGAGACCTCGGGCCGCGCCTCTCGGCCGAGGATGTGTTGCAGACCCTCCTCGTCCAATAGTTTCAGAACCGAATCGATGAGTCTCAGCCGTTCAGCCTCGGGCCAGAACCGTGCCGCCCGCTCGGCATAACGCTTCGCGGCATCCGGCCGTTCGGCAGGTGGAATGTCGGGAAGAGCCTGCAGCATCCGGTGGATCAGCCTGCCTTTCTCCAGCGACCGATCGCTGCGCTCCTTCTCAGCGAACAACGGCGAAGTGATGAGCAGACCGCCTTCGTCTTCGTCGACGATCGTCCCGGCGCCGGAGGGGCTGAGCGGCCGGGGCAGCTCGGCCTGCGGCGGCAGCGGCCGCAACAGCCCGTCCGGCAGCGCTTCCTGGCTTTCGTGGTGTTGGCTGCGGTCGAGACGTTCGAAGCTGCGTTCCACCCGCGGCACACGCCACCTCGTGCCCGGCCATTCGCCGTCCGGACCTGAGAACGTGGCCGCCTCGACATAGGGATGATCTTCACGCAGCGCTGTCGAGATCATCTTATGCCAGGTGTCGCTATTCTCCCGCACCCCGCGATAGCCGCAGACGACCAGGCGGTCGGCGGCGCGCGTCATGGCGACATAGAGCAGCCGGCGATATTCTTCTTCCGCCAGTCTCTGGACACGCGCCGCATCGCTCTGCGTCAGCGAATTGGCAAGGTCTGAGACGGGAACCCAAACAGGCATCGGCGGCTCGCCGGACGCCGATTCGATCAGCCGAAGCTTCGGCATATGCGTATGCGTGAAAGCCTTGGAACCGCCGTCGACGAGGAAAACGATCGGCGCTTCAAGACCTTTGGAGGCATGCACGGTCATGATCCGCACCTCGTTGCGTCCCTTGTCCTGCTCGCGCTTCACCTCGGGCGCTTCGAGCTCCAGGGTCGAGATAAAGGATTGCAGCCCGGGAAGGCCGGAACTCTCGTGGTCGAGAGTGAAAGTCAGGAATTCGTCGAGAATATCGCTGACCTCGGTGCCGAGACGCGCCAGGAATTGCCGCCGCCCGCCATGGCTGCCCAACACACGCGCATAGAAATCATGAACCGACAGGCTCCTGGACTGCCGCAAGAACAGTTCGAGCTTTTCGACTGTCGCCCGGAAACGCTCGGTGCCGTCGGCGGCGAATTTCCTGAGATGGCTCCAGACGCTCTCGTTGTCGCCGCGGAGTGCCGCGATCGAAAAGATGTCCTCCTCGGAGAGATCGAAAAGCGGGCTCTTGAGCACGGCGGCGAGCGAAAGGTCGTCTTCCGGCAGAAGCAGAAAACGGCCGAGCGCCAGCAGATCCTGCACAGCGACATGGCTGGTCAGCATCAGCCTGTCGGCGCCGGCGACAGGAATGTCGCCGCGCCGCTTCAGCGCGCGCGTCAAGGCGTTGACGAAGGCGTCGCGCTTGCGCACCAGCACAAGAATGTCGCCGGCCTCGATCAGCCGTTCTTTGCCCTTTTCGACGATGGTTTCGCGGCCGACGAGCATGCCGATCGAATGTGCGATCCGCCGCGCCAGGATAGCAGCGGGTGCGCTTTCCGGCGTGGCGTCGAAGGGCGCGGTCCAGTCTTCCTCCTTAACCACCGCTTCCGGCGCCACCATTTCCCAGAAGTCGACGGCGCCTGGATGCCCGATCCGGCTCGAACGATGCACGACGGGTTCACCGAGCGCGCTGAGGCCGCGCGCATTATCCGGCTCTTTGAAGATATGGTCGACGGCTTCGAGCACGTCGGCGGTGGAGCGGAAGGAGAGCGGCAGCCGGATGGAGGAAAAGCTCTGCCCGCTGTCGGAAACGCGCCGGCGCGTTCGGTCGCTCTCCTCGGAAAAACGCTCGGGTCGCGCTCCCTGGAAGGAATAGATCGACTGCTTTTCGTCGCCGACGGCAAAGAGGGTGCGCACGATCGGCCGGGCGCTTTCGCCGGAGAAGAAATCTTCCGCCAGCGACTGGATGACGCTCCACTGGATCGGGCTGGTATCCTGCGCCTCGTCGACCAGGATATGGTCGATGCCGCGGTCGAGCTTGTAATGGATCCAGGGTCCGACCCCACCTTTCGTCAGCAGATCGGCGGTGCGGGTGATCAGGTCCTCGAAATCGAGCTGGCTGCGCTGCTTCTTCAGCTCCTCGTAATCCTGGTTCAGCCGGTCGGCGAGCACGAGCGCGGCATGCGTGGCGCCGTACATCCGCATGAGTTTCAGCCGGTCGCGGCTCGAAGCGACATGGGCGCGGGCAGCGGTGATGGCGTCAGCCAACTCAGGCGCTTCGGCGAGCATGGCTTTGACGAAGAATTGCGAATCCGACTTCGGTTCGCCCTTTGCGGCCGTCAGAAAGATCTTTTCGAGCATTTCGGCACGTCGTGCCTCATCGCGCTCCCGAGCGGCGAGCCGAAGGCCAAAGGCAACCTCATGCGCCTTCGCGCCGCCCTTTTGGTCAGCAAGCGAGAGATAAAGCTCCAGGGTGCTGCCGGAAAGCCCCGGCAGCGGCCAATATTGCGCCGCGATCCCTCTTTCCGTGTCGTCTGATGTGAGGCCAAGCCTTTTGCGCAGCACCATCTCGACGCCACCGAGCTGGTTGGCCGCCGCTGTGAAACGGCGAATGGCATTGCGATTGGCGACGATGTCGCCGAGCAGGTTCTCGAGACCGGATTCGTCGCCGAGGTTGAGCACATAGGCAAATGCCTCGGCAAGCGCGCTGTCTCCGGCCGGTGCGGTTGCTGTCAGCAGTGCCCGGCGCGCATCGGACAGCAGCGCGGCCGCCGCGCGATCGTCGAGAACCGAGAAATGTCCCGCGACATTGGCCTCCAACGGGAACTGGTGCAGCAGCGCTTCGCAGAAGGCGTGGATCGTCTGGATCTTCAATCCGCCTGGCGTTTCCAACGCCTTGGCAAACAGCCGACGAGCCTCGGCAAGTTTGATTCTGTCGGGCGCCGCACCTTCAATCTGGGTGATCCGCCGGCTAAGGTCATCGTCGTCGAGCACGACCCAGTCGGACAGCCGTTCAAAGACGCGGTTCGACATTTCGGAAGCCGCAGCCTTGGTGTAAGTCAGGCAGAGAATGGCCGAAGGCCGCGCTCCGGCGAGCAGAAGCCGGATGACACGCTGCGTCAGGACATGGGTCTTGCCGGAACCGGCATTGGCGGAAACCCATGCCGACCGCACGGGGTCGGATGCGATTGCCTGCTGAATCGTCGTCCAGCCGATCCAGGCGCCGGGATCGTCATCATCGGGAAGCTCGGTCGCATCATTCATCGCCGCCCTCCTCGGTCTCGGCCGTCGACCATTCCGAGACGCGGGCAAGATGATCGTAATCGCCGCCGAAATCGAATTGCTGGGCCGGAATGAGCCGAGAGGTGAAACCCTTTTCACCGGATTGCAGCAATCCCACGAATTTGACCAGCTGATCGATCGATTCCTCGGCGAGATCCATCGCCGATTTCGCCTGGTCGCTGCGTGCCGAATTCTCGTTATTGACGGTATCGACCTGGAAGCGCCGCCCCGGGCGCAGGCGGACATAGAGCAGGTCCTGCGGCACGAGGCTGCCGGCATCGCGGAAGGCGCCGGCGCTGAGCGCCGCGGCTTCCAGCGCAAGCTGCGGGTCGAGAAGCGCGCGCGCCTGGGTCGGCGAAGGATTGTAACCGGTCTTGTAGTCGATGATATCGGCGGCGTTGGGACCTGTTATGTCGATCCGGTCCGCGACACCATTGAGCCGGATATTGATCGGCTCCAGTTCGACGCCGCCCCGTACCTCCGTCAGCGTTTTGCGGATGCCCGGCCGCCGGCCTGCCTCCCATTCGAGGAAGGCGCGGGCGACCTCGCGAAAGCGCGGCCGCCACACGGCATCGATATGCGGCGGCAGCTGCTCCATGTCGAAAAGCTCGGAAAGGATACGCTCCATCGCTGCTGCCGCATCAGGCGTGCCGGCGATATGCGCCTCGCGAATGAACCGGTCGATGATTTTGTGGTAGAGCGTACCGCGTTCGGCCGCTCCCGGATCACGATTGAACGGATCAACCGGGTCGAGCCTGAGGACGCGGCGGGCATAGATGGTATAGGGGTCACGGCGCAGCCGGCCGACTTCGCTGAAGGAATAGGATTTCGGCTGTAGTTCGAGCGGCGGCTTTGGTGAGGGTCGCTGCGCCGGTGCCTGAGCCTCTCCCTGATCGATGAGACCGGCCCATTGCAGGTACCGGTTGCCGCGTCCCTTCAACTCCGCTTCGAACGCCTCTCCGCCCAGCGCCAAAAGCCGCTGCAGCCAGCGTGAGCCGACGGTCGGCGTCGAGCCTTGGCGGAGCGCGCGCGAATAGATCAGATGGCGCGTGCCGTTCGCCATCTCGAAATCATGCGCCAGCTGGCCGATGCGCCGTTCCGGCGGTTCAAGACCGATCTCCGTTTTCATCATCCTGGGAATGAAGGGATTGTTGGCGGTCTGCCCGGGCCAGGAGCCCTCGTTCAGGCCGCCGAGGATCAAAGTATCAACACTCTGCAGGCGGGCTTCCAGGGTGCCGAAAACGAAGAGCCTGGGATGGCTGAGAGCCCTTGGCTTCACCGCATGGCCGGCAGCAAGCGCCGCCATGATGTCAATCCATTGCAGTCCGTCGGCCTCCATCTGGCCTTCGGTATCGATCACTTCGCTGAGCAGCGCGGCGAGCGCATCGCCCGCTTCACTCGACCAGAGATCGGCGAGATTGCCTTGCGGATCGGCGGCGACGGCTTCGAGGGAACGGCCGGTACGCTCCGCCCATTCGGACAAGGTGAAACTTGCCGTCCGACCACGATCTTCCGGCCGGTGGCGCATCAGCGCCGAAGCGAGCGGTGTGGTCGCCTGTCGAACCCGGCGCGCAAGCTCATATGCGCCATCGGCCGCCTCGGGCGGAAGCGTTTTTCGCCATTGCGGTGCATGCCTGTCTAGGGCCTGTTCGGCAAGCTGATGCGCGAGCAGCGGCCCGAGCGCGCTGATATCCACCTCCGCCACGCCGCCGCGCAGCGCCAGCAGTTCGAGCGCCTCTGTGGCGGAGATCAGTGCATCGCGTTCGAGCCCAAAGCGGGCGAGCGGATGTTTGAGCAGTGAGACGATCGCTACCGGATCGCCCGGCCGCAGCGCCGCCTCCAGGAGCAATTGCAGCAGGGTGCCCTGCAGCGAGGCGGCAAGCGGCGTGCCGGCCGAATCGTCAGCCAGGATGCCGAAGCGGGAAAGCTCTGCCATCACTCGCCGGGCGAGATTGCGGTCCGGTGTGATGAGCGCTGCCCGGCTATCGCCGTCCTGCCCCGGCCTTTCCAGCGCCAGCCGGAGCGCAATGGCAATCGCTGTCGCCTCTTCGCGCTCGTTGGCGGCTTCGATCAGCGAAACATCCGCAAAGGCCGAGGACAGGACGCCTTCGGGAAGATCGTTTTTCCATGCCCCCCAGTCGCTGGTGGCCTCGGCCGGGGTGAGCGCACGTGACAGGATTTCGGCACGCCGGTCGAGATCGGCTTCGGGTCGGTCGAGCAGCGCGATGTCGGCGCGCGTGAGCTTCAGCCGCTTCAGCAGGGACGACAGGCCATATTGCGAATGGCTGCGGCTCGCCGGATTTGCATGTTGGCCGGGTGCCGGTTCCGGCGCGACCATCGGCCAGTGCTTCTCAGGCATGGAGAGATCGAGGCCGGGCAGCACGATCACGCCTTCGGGCAAATTGGCGACGGCGGCGATGAGATCGGCGGTGGCGGGAACGGAGCCCGTCGAACCCGCGATGATGATCGGCCCGGCAGGCGTCATCGTCGAAATCCTGTTCGCTTCGGCTCGGAGGATGGCGTTCCTGTGCCGCGCCGGCGAGGATTTGCCGAGCTCGGAAAGCCGCTCCGGCCAGAATGCGCTGGCGATCTGCAGGAATTCCGCCGTCAGCTGCCACCAGGCCGCATAGTCGCCGGTGTCGAGCTTCGACAGCTCCGACCAGTCGAGATCTTCTGTTTCGATGGAATCGATCAGCTCCGCGAGGTTGCGGGCAAGCCAGATCGCATCGGCCGGGCTCGCAGGCGCAACGAGCGGCGAATCCGAATGAATATGGCGGACGATCTCCGGCAGCTTGTTTCGCCAGGCAAGGATGATGCGCGCAAGCTCCAGCAGGCGGGCGGTATTCGATAGCGGCTGGGCGAGATCGATCGTCGCCGGCAGCGCTTCGTCGAAATAACCGCTATCGTCATCGGTTTCGCCGAGGGGACGGATAACGGGGAGAATAGCTGAACGGCCGCCGAGCAGGTCGACGAATTCCGAGCGCAGCACGCGGACCGCGCGCCGGGTCGGCAGGTAGATCGTCACCCCGGCGAGCGACAGCGGGTCATCGGGATCGTGCCGGAAGAGCGGCGTCAGCCGGCCGTCGCAAAGTGTCGTCGCCAGCGTTTTCAGGAAGGGAAGGCCCGCCGGGATCGTCAGAATGCGTGGCTGGTGCCGCTCCGCCATGAGCTCACGCGAACGCCCGCAATCGGCGGATCGTTTCCTCCGCTTCGCCGATCGCTTCCGGCGTTCCCACAGTCAGCCAATGGCCTTCGAGCACAAGGCCGAACAGCCGCCCGCGCGCGATCGCCTTGTCGAAATAGATATTGAGGTTGAAGGCATCTTTCGGCGCATCGTCGAGCAGCGACGCGTTCATGACGATCGCCCCGGCATAGACGACGGGATTGGTGGGATCGTCGCGATAACGCGTCAGGCGACCATCGGCTGCGAGGCTGAAATCGTTCTTGCCGTTATGGCCAGTCGTATCCTCAATCCTGACGCAGAGGAGCGCCATGTCCATGCGCTCGGCATCGAAGAATCCGGCTAAGCGCTGCAGGTTTGTCGGCCGCCCCGGCTGTTCGCCGATCCAGAAGAGATCGGCATTCATGACGAAGACGTCGTCACGAGTCAGTAGCGTGAGGCCCTTCGCCAGCCCGCCACCGGAATTCATCAGCGCCTCCCTCTCGTCTGATATGACGATGTCGAGGCCGCGATAGTTTCCGAGATGGTCGAGCATCTGCTGGGCGTGATGGTGAATGTTGACGACGGCCCGTTCGACGCCGGCCACGACCAGCGAATCCAGCGCGTAGTCGATCATCGGCTTGCCGTCGATCTTCACCAGCGGCTTCGGGATCGTGTCGGTGATCGGGCGCATGCGGGTTCCGAGACCCGCGGCCAATACCATGGCTTGTCTGATCGTCATGCTGATCCGGAACTTATGATTCGCTTTGGCCTATTCCAGCCCTTGCGCACCAATCGCGCAAGGGGGCAAGCGTTTCGTGCTCGAACGCGACCTGGAGATAGGCGAGCGTTCGCGGCATATGCTTGAGGTAGCCGGGCTTGCTGTCACGTTGCAATAGCCGCACCCAGAGGCCGGCGAGCTTGCAGTTGCGCTGTGCCGACATGATGGCCCAGGCCTTCATGAATTTAGCTTCGTCAAAGCCGCCCTGCGCGCGGCGGAGCGTGAGGTAGTCATCCATTAGCTGTCGGAAAAGGTTCGGCTCTATCGTGACGCGCGCATCCTGAACGATGGAGGCAAGGTCATAGGCGGTCGGCCCGATCATCGAATCCTGAAAGTCGATGATGCCGATCTTGCGGATACCGCTTTCATGCTCGCGCCAGATGATGTTGGGCGAATGGAAGTCGCGCAACAGAAGGTTCTTTTCGGCCGATTGCAACTCGTCGATCAAGTCGTCCCAGATCGCCAGATATTCCTCGCGCTCGGCATCGGTCGGGGCCGTGCCGCGCTTCCAGGCAATATGCCAGTCGAGGACAAGCCGCACCTCCATCTTCATCGCCGTGCGGTCGAAGTCAGGGATGTGGTGAGTATGCGACGCCGTAACCGGGATATCCTGCGGAATTTGCATGGAATGGAGATGCGCAAGGCAGGCGACGCTTTGCCGATAGCGCTGGACGATCGGCTGCCCGTCGTCATCGAGCACGCCTTCGGTGCCGAGATCTTCGATCAGCAGGATGCCCTTGTTATAATCGACCTTGTAGATCTCCGGCGCGGCAAAGCCCCACCCGCGCAAAACATTGGCGATCGCCACGAAGGGGTAGGCGTTTTCTGCGAGGTGGGCGACCTTGGGGTAAGGCTTGCCATCCAGAACCGGTGGCCCGTCCGGCAGCGGCGGCCAGTCCATCAGGATTTTGCGTTCGCCCTTCTTGGGATAGACGGATTCATAGGCGCGCAGCGATGCATCCCCGGTAAGAAACCGCCGTTTGGCGTCTTGATAGCCGGCATCGGCAAGAAAGCTGCGGATATCAAGCACGCGACGGATACGGGCCGCGGTCTTCTCAGCCGCCGTAATCGTCAGGCGGCGACCGGTGCCCTCATGTTCAAGCCGCAAGGAGATACGCGATGCCGGTAACTCGCCTTCGGCCATCTCCGGCCATTCGACGAGACAGATGCCGTTCTGCAAGGCCTCGTCGAAGCCGAGTTCAGCCAGTTCCGCGGGGTCGCCCAGCCGGTAGAGATCGAAGTGCGAAACCTGGATGCGCAGGTCGTAGGATTGCACCAGCGTGAAGGTCGGGCTCGGAACTTCGAGCTCCTCGTCATCGGCGATGGCGCGCAGGATGGCGCGCGCGAGCGAGGACTTCCCGGCGCCGAGATCGCCCGAAAGGGCAAGGCAATCGCCGGCCTTCAGGGCGAGAGCCAAGTCTTCACCGAAGCGAATGGTGGCCGCCTCGTCCTTCAGGAAAAGCGAGATCGGATCACTCGTGGTCATTCGGCTGCAGCGGCGGAATGCGGGATATCGACCGAGGGGATCCGGCAGACGACGGTCGTGCCCTTGCCCGGCTCGCTGTCGATCGTCACGTCGCCATGATGCAGGCTGACGAAACTATCGACGATCGAAAGGCCAAGGCCGGCCCCGCCACGTTTGCCGCTTTTTGCTCCCGTGGCAAAGCGGTCGAAGACGGTCGTGATCATGTCAGGCGAGATGCCGGGGCCGCGATCGCTGACGGAGAAGACGAAATCCGTACCGTCGCGATGGCATTCCAGCGAGATTGAAGTGCCCTCGGGCGAGAAATTTGCCGCATTGGAAAGGAGCTTGAGCAGGATTTGCTTCAGCCGCTGCGGGTCGGCGACGATCGAGCCGAGATAGGCCGGCGCGGTGATCTCAAGCGCCACGCCGCTTTCGTGGAGGCGATCTGCGATCTGCATCGAGACGTCGTCGAGCAGGTCGTTGAGATCGATCTCCATATAGTTCAGCCGCATGATGCCGGCATCGACGGTCGCAAGGTCGAGAATATCGTTGACGAGCGTCAGCAGAACCGAGGACGAGGTCGAGATGTGGTCGATATATTCGGCCTGCCGGTCGTTGAGCGGTCCCACACCCTGCGTGCGCAGGAGATCGGTGAAGCCGATGATATTCGTCAGCGGCGAGCGCAGCTCGTAGGAAACGTGCTGGACGAAGTCGTTCTTCAGCTCGTCGGCTTTGCGCAGGGCTTCGTTCTTCTCGGTGAGCGCGCGCTCGGCGCGCACGCTGTCGGTCATGTTGACGAAAGTCAGCATGGTCTGGGCGTTCGGCAGCGGGATGACGGCATAGTCGAGCACGAGGCCGGAGAAGAGTTCCAGCGTTCCCTGGCCCGAACGGCGCTCGTCGTCGAAACTGGTGATCAATTCCGCGAAAGCCTTCCATCCGTCCGGCCGGTCATAGGAGGGGGCGCAGGCTTCGCCCAGCGCGCGGATATGCGTGCCGGGCTTGGCTTCGGTTTCCGTGATTCCCCAGAGTGCGCGGAAGGCCGGGTTCGACAGGCGGATGCGCCCGTCCGGGCCGAACACCGCCACACCTTCGGAAAGATGGTCGATCGTTTCGCCCTGCACCTTGACCAGCGTGTTGTAGCGCGTTTCGAGATCGACCTGTTCGGTCAGATTTTCGAAGACCCAGGTGGCGCCGCCCTGCGGATGGGCGGTTGCGAAGACCCGCAGCGTCTGCCCGTTCGGCAGGTGCCAGAGGTCGGACTGCGTGTCGAGAGCGCGATAGACGGAAAGGGCCGCTTCCTTCCAGCTTTTCCAATTGAGCTGATCCGGCAGTTTCTTGGCTGCCCGCAGCCGCTCCAGCAGCTCGCTGTTGTCGGGCCGGCCTTCGAGGAAAGCGATATCCAGTTCCCAGAGCGTGACGAAAGCCTGATTGTAGAATTGCAGCCGGCGGTCGCCGTCGAAGATCGCAACGGGCGTGGCGAGATGGTCGAGCGTTTCGGCATGGCTCTTCAGCGTCCGCTCCAGCTCGGCGCGCACCGCCTCAATGTCGGAGACGTCAATCGCGATTCCGGCAGAACCGCCGGGCACCCTGACATCGACGACGTCGAAGAACGTACGGTTGCCGTGCACGACCGTCGAGATCGTGTCGTGGAAGGGCGATTCTGGCGTCGTCACCGCGCGAATGCGCTCGCGCGCCACGGTCGTCAGCATCTCGCGGCCTTCATTGATCGCCTGCTGCGGGGTTCGCGCTTCGACCGCCTCGCCATAAGCCTGGTTCACCCAGGTGAGGCGACCACCCGGGTCGCGCTGCCAGGCCGGCATGTCGATTGCGTCGAGCATGGTCTGAAAGGCGGAAATCGAGGTCATCAGCCGGTCGCGCTCGATCCTGAGTTCGGCGAGTTCGGCACGCAGATTGTTGAGCGCCACGAAACGGACGAAGGCGCGCCCGCCCGAAACCCGGCCCTGTGCCTCGAGGATCTCGTCACGGATGGTTTCGACCACCATGTCGAAACTCTGCGCCTCGTCGCGCAGCCGGTCGATCGCCTTTTCCAGCTCGGAGGCCGAGCGTGACCTCAGCCAGAGACCGAAGGCGAGGAATTCGCCATCCTGTGGCGCGCCGGTTTCGGGCGGAAGCTGGCCGAGCAGTTCCGGCCGGGCATTGCCGTCCCAGATCACGATCCGTCGGTTCTTGTCGGCGATCAGGGCCTGGTATTGCGAAATGCGCTGCTGTGCATCGGAAAGCGCTGAGCGGATTTCCCGGCTCTCGTTTTCGAGGTTGCCACGCTGGCGCACCAGCCACAGCGTCGAAAGCAATGCTGCCGATATGACGCCGATGACGACGGAAACGCCGACGACCTGGGAAGATGTGAAAAGGTGAGCCGAGGCCGCCGCCTGCTGCTCCGCCTGTGCCAGAACCGGCCGTGCCAGCGCAGAAAGCGCCGTGCCGGCCGCGCAGGTTTTCAGGAAGCGCGCCAATGATCCATGCTCTTGCTTTGCGGCCTCGTGTGCCGTTGCAGATTTATGTTCTTGGCCTGCCGAGAGCGGGCGGCGAACGGCGCGAGCGCCGTCATCCGCCTGACTGGACAGGCTGTCTTTCATTTCCGACATCCGCGGTATGTCTCCGTCCTTCAATGTGCCGCATTACGACAAGACATCCCATTTTCGGGGCGGTCGGACGGGTCCGGCGCCACGAATCAAGTCTTAAAACAATACTTCGGAAGGGAATCGGCGGGAAGGGAGCGCCCAAAAAATAAGCCGCGGCATTTGTCAATGCCGCGGCTTCTACATCTTGTGGATATTGATAGTCCGATCAATATCTGTAGTGATCGGACTTGAACGGACCCTGCGGCTTCACGCCGATATAGGCGGCCTGCTCCTCGCTGAGCTGCGTAAGCTTCACACCGAGCTTGTCGAGATGCAGGCGTGCGACCTTCTCGTCGAGATGCTTCGGCAGGATGTACACCTTGTTCTCGTACTGGCCGGGCTTGGTGAAGAGCTCGATTTGCGCCAGCGTCTGGTTGGTGAACGAGGCCGACATGACGAAGGACGGATGGCCCGTCGCATTGCCGAGGTTGAGCAGACGGCCTTCGGAAAGAAGGATGATGCGGTTGCCCTTGGGGAACTCGATCAGGTCGACCTGCGGCTTGACGTTGGTCCACTTGAGGTTACGCAGTGCGGCGACTTCGATTTCGTTGTCGAAATGGCCGATATTGCCGACGATCGCCATATCCTTCATCTCGCGCATATGGTCGATGCGGATGACGTCCTTGTTGCCGGTCGTCGTGATGAAGATATCGGCGGAGGAAACGACGTCCTCGAGCAGAACCACTTCGTAACCGTCCATGGCAGCCTGCAGGGCGCAGATCGGATCGGCTTCGGTAACCTTGACGCGGGCGCCGGCGCCGGAGAGCGAAGCGGCAGAACCCTTGCCGACGTCGCCATAACCGCAGACGACGGCAACCTTGCCGGCCATCATCACGTCGGTGCCGCGGCGGATGCCGTCAACCAGCGATTCCTTGCAGCCATACTTGTTGTCGAACTTCGACTTGGTGACGGAGTCGTTGACGTTGATCGCCGGGAAGGGCAGCAGACCCTTCTGGCTGAGCTGATAGAGGCGGTTGACGCCCGTTGTGGTCTCTTCGGTGACGCCCTTGATGGCCTCTCGCTGCTTGGTGAACCAGCCCGGGGAAGCGGCGAGGCGCTTCTTGATCTGTGCGAAGAGGATTTCTTCTTCCTCGGAATGCGGGTTGGAGAGCACGTCCTCGCCGGCTTCGGCGCGGGCGCCGAGCAGGATGTACATGGTGGCGTCGCCGCCGTCATCGAGGATCATGTTGGAAAGCCCGCCATCGGCCCACTGGAAGATCTTGTCGGTATAGACCCAGTAGTCTTCGAGCGACTCGCCCTTGATGGCGAAAACCGGAACGCCGGCAGCGGCGATCGCGGCGGCGGCATGATCCTGCGTCGAGAAGATGTTGCAGGAAGCCCAGCGGACTTCGGCGCCGAGCGCCACCAGCGTTTCGATCAGCACGGCGGTCTGGATGGTCATGTGCAGCGAGCCGGTGATACGTGCGCCCTTCAGCGGCTTTGCCTGGCCGAATTCGGCGCGGCAGGACATCAGCCCCGGCATTTCGGTTTCGGCGATCGTAATTTCCTTGCGGCCGAAATCCGCAAGCCCGATATCGGCGACGACATAATCTCTTTCAGTGCTCATAGAAGCCTCCAGGCTGAAAAGCGTCTCAAAAATGGGCGCAGGCGCGAGCAAGCGCACGGCATGTCCGCCGTTTAGCAGGCTTCGCCTGGGATGGCAATAAGGATATAAAGAAGTCTTTATATGTTTATATGAACTCGGCCGAGTTCACATTTCTTCGCCGAACTTGTTCTGGATCAGCTGATCCAGGGCATCGAGCGCCTCGGCGGCCTGGCTGCCGCTCGCCGAGACGACGACGCTTGAGCCAGGGCTTGCCGCCAGCATCATGAGGCCCATGATCGAGGTGCCGCCGACCGTCATTCCGTCCTTGGAAACGGTGATGGCTGCATCGAAATTCTCGACCATCTGCACGAATTTGGCGGAGGCGCGCGCATGAAGGCCGCGCTTGTTGATGATGAGGAGTTCCCGGGAAAGCGGTGTCATGAAGGCCCGTTATTTTCCGCTGAGCACACGGCTCGCGACATTGATGTATTTCCGCCCGGCTTCGGAAGCCTCCACCAGAGCCTTCTCCATGTTGTTCTCGCCGCGCACACCGGCAAGTTTGATCAGCATCGGCAGATTGACGCCGGCGATGACTTCCGTGTGACCGCTGCTCATGACCGATATGGCGAGATTGGACGGCGTGCCGCCGAACATGTCGGTCAGAATGACGACGCCATGGCCGTCATCGGCGCCGGACACAGCTTCCAGAATGTCCTGCCGTCTCTGGTCCATGTCGTCTTCGGGGCCAATACAGACCGTCTCGATGAATTTCTGAGGACCGACGACGTGCTCGACAGCATGACGAAACTCTTCAGCCAGCTTGCCATGAGTGACAAGCACAAGTCCGATCATGATATTACTGCTCCCATATCCGCAAACGGTGGCCCAGATATCGCAATGCAGCAATTACGTCCACCGGTGGCGGCACATCTTGGCTATGAAAAGCCGAAGTGCAAGATAAAAATGCAAATATATAAGGCGGATTGATCAATCCGGAAGCCTTCAGCATCCGATGTCAGGCGCTTTCGCCATCAGAATCGCGAGCGGTGAGGGAACGTTTGTGAGCAACCGCAATGCGGGAAGCGAAAAACCTTCGGCAAGGCTGACGATTTCGCCCTCGGGAGGGACGCGGTTTTCACCGGAAGCGCTGCCGGGAAGCACCGCATAATGCATGGTCGCGCGAGGGATGTGATCCTGCCGGACGATGCCGGTGCCGCGAAGCTCGATCAGGCCGGCGATCGACGGCGGGCATGCGGCGATCACCGAACCGGCCTCTTTCGCAAGAAGAACCTGGTCGTCTGCAACAAGCGCAGTGAAGAGACCCAGCCGGCGCGCCTCGGTCATGCAGGAGAAGGCCAGCATCGATTTTCCCCAGCCGGAAGGTCCGCTGAAGAGGAGCCCGGTCCTGCCCACGACGATCGCCGTCGCATGAATGTTGGGAGCTTCCGTCATGCGGCGGCATCGAGGGGCAGGGCGAGGATGAAGCGCGCGCCGCGCACATGCCCGCTCTCGGCATCGGCAATGTTTTCCGCCCTCAGTGAACCGCCATGGGCTTCGGCGATCTGCCGGCTGATCGAAAGGCCGAGGCCGGAATTCTGGCCGAAGCCTTCCGATTCCGGACGGTCCGTATAGAAGCGCTCGAAAATGCGGTCGATATTTTCCGCCTGGATGCCGGGGCCGTTGTCCTCGATATAGGTGACGCAACGCGATCGCGTCCGCACCAGCCGCACAGTGATCTTGCCGCCCTTTTCAGGCACGAAGGACCGGGCGTTCTCGATCAGGTTCGTTACGATCTGGCCGATGCGCAGGTCGTGGCCGTTGACGATGAAGCGCGTCTTGACGTTCGGCTTGCGCTCGATGGAATATTCGATCTCCACTTGCTTCTTACTGCCTCTGATCTGGCGCGATACATCGATCAGGTCGCGCAGCAGCACCTCCATGTCGATGGAAGCGGCATCGACGCGTGCGAGTTCGGCGTCGAGGCGCGAGGCGTCTGATATATCGCTGATCAGGCGATCGAGGCGGCGGACATCGTGCTGGATGACATCGAGCAGCCGTTTCTTGGAATCCTCGGATTTGGCGAGCGGCAGCGTTTCGACGGCGCTGCGCAGCGAGGTCAGCGGGTTCTTGAGCTCGTGGCTGACATCGGCCGCAAAGCTCTCGATTGCATCGATGCGGTCGTAAAGCGCAGTCGTCATCTCGCGCAATGCAATGGAAAGATTACCGATTTCGTCCTGGCGGGCCGAAAAGTCCGGAATTTGCTCGCGCGTCTTGGCGCCACGGCGCACGCGGATCGCCGCAGCCGAAAGCCGGCGCAGCGGATTGGCGATCGTCGACGACAGCACCAGGGAAAGCAGCACGTTGACGAGCGTGGCGACGCCGAAGACCCGCATGATGGCAAGCCGTTCGGCATGAACGATATTGTCGATGTCACCAGCCTGCGTCGAGAGCAGCAGCACGCCGAGCACGGCGCGGAAGCGCTGGATCGGCACCGCAACGGAAACGATGAGCTCGCCTTTTTCGGTGGTGCGCACGACCGCGCCGCGCACGCCGGTCAGCGCGTTCATGACTTCGGGATAGATCGAGCCGTCGCCGCCCGGCGCTTCCTTATAGAGCGGCAGGTTGCCGGGCTGCAGTGCCTTGTTGAACAGCGTCGCGAACCAATCGCTCCAGGTCTGCTTTTCCTCCTCGACCGGCGGCAGGTCGAAGCGCAGCACTTGGCCGCGCGAATAGAGATGGCGCGAATCGAGCAGCAGATTGGCGTCGGCATCGAAGATGCGGGCGCGCGTGCGTGTCGGAGAGATCAGCCGGCGCAGCACCGGGGCGACCTTCTCGGGATCGATCGGGAATTCGAGATCCTCGTCGTTCGGGACCGGGGTGATGCTCTGGCCGGCCTGCAGCTCAAGCAGCTTTTGGGGATCGATGGTGATCGAGTTCGTGTCTACAGACGCAGAGGCCGAAACCGCGCCGGCGATGATCTCACCTTGCGTCAGAAGACTTTCGGCGCGGGCATCGATCAGCCCCTCGCGAAACTGGTTGAGGTAGAGAATACCGCCGACGAGCACCACCAGCGCAGCGAGATTGAAAAAGACGATGCGCCGCGTCAGGCTCGAAAAGACGGCATTGCCGAAGATGCGGCGGATCAGCGTGAAGGGATGTGACCAACGGCGCCCTCGAGCGAGAGGGCTGCTCACGCCCTCCGCATCGTCCAAATCCCTTTCCTGCACCAATTGTGCCAATGACAGGCCCTTTCGAAGGGTGGGGCCGGATGGACCAGCCCGCAACCCTCAATCGTCTCTCGCCGCGCCGTAAGGCGTCAGGCTGCTTCGCGGAAGCGGTATCCCACTCCGTAGAGTGTTTCAATCATATCAAAATCGGTATCGACCATCTTGAATTTCTTCCGAAGCCGCTTGATGTGGCTGTCGATGGTCCGGTCGTCGACATAGACCTGTTCGTCATAGGCCGCATCCATCAATGCATCTCGGCTTTTGACGACGCCCGGGCGCTGCGCCAGCGAATGCAGGATCAGGAATTCCGTCACCGTCAGCGTCACGGCCTCGCCCTTCCACGTGCAGGTATGGCGTTCCTGGTCCATGACCAGCTGCCCGCGCTCCAGCGAGCGGGCCTGCTGCACCACGCCGGCTTTCGGCGTGCCGGCAGGGTTCGCGCCGCCGGCGGCCGCGGCTTCGCGGCTCGAGGCGCGACGCAGGACGGCGCGCACGCGCTCGACCAGCAGGCGCTGCGAGAAAGGCTTGGTGATGAAATCGTCCGCGCCCATCTTCAAACCGAACAGCTCGTCGATCTCCTCATCCTTGGAGGTGAGGAAGATGACCGGCATATCCGATTTCTGCCGCAGGCGGCGCAGGAGTTCCATGCCGTCCATGCGCGGCATTTTGATATCGAAGATCGCAAGCTGCGGCGGTCGGGCCAGAAGGCCGTCTAGCGCCGAGGCGCCGTCCGTATAGGTCTCGACCTTATATCCTTCGGCCTCCAGCGCGATCGACACCGAGGTGAGGATATTGCGGTCGTCATCAACGAGCGCGATTGTCGGCATGGTGTTGGTCTCCATCATCAGTGCGCATCTCCCGGATTTTGGTCGTCCCCAGGCGGTCTCAGTGACCGGATGCGCTTATGGAGGATAAAGGTGGAACAAATTGTGGCAAAGATAAAGGGGAGGATTGTCGCTAAATTCGATAGCAATCTAAACGTGTATTGAAAAACGTTTCAACGCGATCTTTTCAAACGATTTAAAAAGAAGCCGATAAATTTAAATCGATTAATTATTTGATATTACTATATTTTCTCAATTTTTGTCTCTTGTCTTTTAAAATTTCTCCCCGTATTTCTAGCTTAGTTTTAACGGCAACGAGCCTGAGCAAAGGGAACTAGCCATGGAAAAGTTCGGAGTTCATAACCCGGCAATGGAGCTGAAAACGGTTGGATTGAGCGGCGCAGCCAGCGTTCGCTATAACTTTTCCGCCGCAGCACTCTATGAGGAATCGATCCGCCGGGGTGAAGCCGAACTGACCGCTCAGGGCGCGCTGAGGGCCATCACCGGCCAGCACACCGGCCGTTCGCCGCGCGACAAGTTCGTCGTTCGCGACGCCAATACAGATGGTGAAATCTGGTGGGACAACAACAAGCCGCTCTCGCCGGAGCATTTTGCCATACTGCGCGAAGACATGCTGGCGCATGCCGCCGGCAAAGACCTTTTCGTTCAGGATCTTGTCGGCGGCGCCGAGCAAGGCCACGCCTTGCCGACGCGCGTCGTGACCGAGTTCGCCTGGCATTCGCTGTTCATCCGCAACTTGCTGATCCGTCCCGATGCCGCAGCACTGCCCACTTTCGTGCCGAAGCTGACGATCATCGATCTGCCGAGCTTCAAGGCCGATCCGGCACGCCACGGCTGCCGGTCGGAAACGGTGATCGCCTGCGACCTCACCAACGGCCTCGTCCTCATCGGCGGCACCTCCTATGCCGGCGAGATGAAGAAGTCTGTTTTCACCGTGCTCAACTACCTGCTGCCGGCCAAGGGCGTGATGCCGATGCACTGCTCGGCCAATGTCGGCCCGGATGGCGATTCGGCGATCTTCTTCGGCCTTTCCGGCACGGGCAAGACGACGCTTTCGGCCGATCCGGCGCGCACCCTGATCGGCGATGACGAACACGGCTGGAGCGAAAACGGCATCTTCAATTTCGAAGGCGGCTGCTACGCCAAGACCATCCGTCTCTCGGCCGAAGCCGAGCCGGAAATCTACGCCACGACGCAGCGTTTCGGCACCGTGCTCGAAAACGTCGTGCTGAACGAACGCCGCGAGCCGAATTTCGACGACGGATCGCTGACCGAGAACACGCGCTGCGCCTATCCGATGGATTTCATCCCGAATGCCTCGGAAACCGGCCGGGCAGGCCATCCGAAGACGATCATCATGCTGACCGCCGATGCTTTCGGCGTCATGCCGCCGATCGCGCGTCTGACGCCCGATCAGGCGATGTATCACTTCCTCTCCGGCTACACCGCCAAGGTGGCCGGCACTGAAAAGGGTGTCGTCGAGCCGGAAGCGACCTTCTCCACCTGCTTCGGCGCGCCCTTCATGCCGCGCCACCCGGCCGAATACGGCAATCTGCTCAAGGATCTGATCGGCCGCCACGGCGTCGAATGCTGGCTCGTCAATACCGGCTGGACCGGCGGCGCCTACGGCACCGGAAAGCGCATGCCGATCAAGGCGACGCGCGCCCTTCTGGCCGCTGCTCTCAGCGGCGAACTCGGCCAGGTCGAATTCCGTGCGGATCCGAATTTCGGTTTCGCCGTGCCGGTTTCCGTCAATGGCGTGGACGGCGGCATTCTCGATCCGCGCTCGACCTGGGCCGATAAGGCAGCCTATGACGCGCAGGCGGAAAAGCTGGTCTCGATGTTCATCGCCAACTTCGCCAAGTTCGAGGGTCACGTCGATGGCGGCGTGCGCGATGCGGCTCCCGGCGTGAAAGTCGCAGCCGAATAAGGCGAACGAACTTCTGATTCACGTGAAACCCGGCATCGCAGGATGGCCGGGTTTTCTCGTGGCGGTCGATGTTTTCAATTGGCGGCTGATATGAGATAGAACGCCGCATGGCCAGCGACGCGCTCTACATCGATGACAGAATCACCATCGCAGGATGGGAGCTGACCGAGCAGTTCGTTCTGGCGGGCGGCCCCGGCGGACAGAATGTCAACAAGGTCTCGACCGCGGTTCAGCTGTTCTTCAACATTCCGAATTCGCCCTCGCTCAATGAACGCGTCAAGGCCAATGCGGTCAAGCTCGCCGGCCGGCGCATGTCGAAAGAGGGCGTGCTGATGATCGAGGCGAGCCGCTTTCGCAGCCAGGACCGTAACCGCGAGGATGCGCGCGAGCGGCTGAAGGAATTGATCCTGGAAGCCGCCAAGCCACCACCGCCGCCGCGCAAGAAGACCAAGCCGACCAAGGGCTCCGTCGAACGCCGGCTGAAGGAAAAATCCGGCCGCTCCGAAGTCAAGAAAATGCGCGGCCGCCCCGGCGGCGGCGAATGATATGCCCGAACTCTTGAACGGCATCCGCCATCTGCCCGGCTATCTCGACCGGGCGCGTCAGGAAGAATTGGTCGAGGTGATCCGCGCCGTCGTCGCCGAGGCGCCGCTTTATGTGCCCGTCATGCCCGGCACCGGCAAGCCGATGTCGGTTCGGATGACCAATTGCGGGCCGCTCGGCTGGGTCACGGACAAGGAGCGCGGCTATCGCTATCAGCCGACTCATCCGGCGAGCGGCAGGCCGTGGCCCGATATGCCTCAGCAGCTGCTCGATATCTGGAATGATGTGTCGGGCTACGACAGTCCGCCCGAGGCTTGCCTCGTCAACTTCTATTCCGACGATGCCCGCATGGGGCTGCATCAAGATAAGGACGAGCAGGATCTGCAGGCGCCCGTGGTCTCGATCTCGCTTGGCAACAGCTGCCTCTTTCGCGTCGGTGGCCTCAATCGTAATGATCGCACGCTATCTTTCAAGCTTTCGAGCGGTGATCTGGTGGTCCTGGGCGGCGAGGGGAGGCTTTGTTTTCATGGCGTCGACCGCATTCATCCGGCGACATCGACGCTACTGAAGAATGGCGGCCGCATCAATCTGACGCTGCGACGCGTCCGCCGATGACAATGGATCGCCTGCTATAGTTTTCTGAGCGCGACCTGCTCGATCAGATGATCCTTCCCCTTTTTCAGGATCAGATCGGCGCGCGGCCGCGTTGGCAGGATATTCTGGCGCAGGTTCTTCAGGTTGATGTTCGTCCAGAGATCCTCGGCGATTTCAAGCGCCTCCGCATCGGTGATCGAGGCGTAACGATGGAAATAGGAGTTCGGATCGCGGAAGGCGGTCTCCCGCAGTCGCATGAAGCGCGTGACGTACCAGTTATGAATTTGGTTTTCCGCCGCATCGATATAGATCGAGAAGTCGAAGAAATCGGACACCATCGGCACGATCTTGCCGTCGGCCGGCAGGTCGCGCGATTGCAGGACATTGATGCCCTCGAAGATCAGGATGTCGGGCCGGTCAACGATTTTGTATTCATCCGGCAGCACGTCGTAGACGAGATGCGAATAGCAGGGCGCCTTCACATCCGGCCGCCCCGCCTTGATTGCCGAAAGGAAGCGCAGGATCGCAGCCGTATCGTAGCTTTCGGGAAAACCCTTGCGCTGCATCAGCTTTTCCCGCTGCAGCACGGCGTTCGGATGAAGGAAACCATCCGTCGTGATGAGGTCGACCTTCGGGCTGGAAGGCCAGCGCCCGAGAAGCTCCTTCAGGACACGCGCCGTGGTCGATTTTCCCACCGCGACCGAGCCGGCAATGCCGATGACGAAGGGGGTCTTCGTCACATCGGACAGGCTGAGGAAGCGGTTGCGCTGCTCGAAGAGCATCTGCGAGGATTCGACATGCGACGAAAGCAGGCGCGACAGCGAGAGATAGATGCGCCTGACTTCGTTGAGATCGATCGGGTCGCCCATCGAGCGCAGTCGGTTGACCTCGTCGCTGGTCAACGTCAGCGGCGTGTCGGCTCGGAATTTCGCCCATTGTGCGGAGGAGAAGAAATGGTAGGGCGAATAGGATTCCGACTGGAAGTGATCCAACGTTTCCGGCACCCCGATAATCTCAGTCGCGATACTCATGAACTCTGCCGGCTGGCCTTTTCCTTGAGGCCGGACTGCGCGGTTCTGCGCTCGAGTTCGGCCATGACATTCTCTACCGGTATTTCAGCAATCTTCAATACGACCAAGAGATGATAGAGCATATCGGCGGCTTCATAGGTCAGATTGTCGCGGTCTCCGGTCACCGCCGCCATCACCGCTTCGATCGCTTCTTCGCCGAGCTTCTTCGCCGCCTTCGGCTGGCCGGCGGCGACGAGCTTGGCCGTCCAGGACTCGTCCGGTGAGGCTTTCGACCGCTCTGCGACGATGTTTTCGAGATCGGAAAGGGAAAATCCGCTCATATGTCCGCTTTCAAGGTTCAGTCGAGACGCATGTCGATGCCGCACTTCGACATATAGCGTTTTGCCTCGCCGACGGAATAGGTCCCGAAATGGAAGATCGAGGCGGCAAGCACGGCATTGGCGTGGCCTTCCTTCACCCCGGCGACGAGATCGTCGAGATCGCCGACGCCGCCGGAAGCGATGACCGGCACCCGCACCGCATCGGCGATTGCCCGCGTCAGCTCCAGATCGTAGCCGACCTTGGTGCCGTCACGGTCCATCGACGTGACCAACAATTCGCCGGCGCCGTGGGCCACCATCTTCTGAGCGAATTCGATGGCATCGATGCCGGTCGCGTTGCGGCCGCCATGCGTATAGATTTCCCAGGCGCTGAGATTGTCTCCGCCGACCGCCTGCGTGCGTCTGCGCTTGGCGTCGATCGAGACGACGATGCACTGGTCGCCGAACTTGTCGGCCGCCTCGGTGACGAAATCGGGATTGCTGACGGCCGCCGAATTGATGGAGACCTTGTCGGCGCCGCAAAGCAGGAGCTTGCGGATATCGGCGATGGTTCTGACCCCGCCGCCGACTGTCAGCGGCATGAAGCATTGGTCCGCGGTACGCGACACGACATCGAAGATCGTCTCGCGATTGTCTGACGAGGCGGTGATGTCGAGGAAGCAGAGTTCGTCGGCGCCGGCGGCATCATAGGCCTTCGCCGCTTCGACAGGATCGCCTGCATCGACGAGATTGAGGAAGTTGACGCCCTTGACGACGCGGCCGTCCTTGACGTCGAGGCAGGGGATCACGCGGGCTTTGAGGGTCATTTATGCGGTCTCCCTTGCCTTGCTGGCCTTGATCAGCGCCAGCGCTTCCGCCGGGTCGATCCGGCCGTCATAGAGCGCGCGGCCTGAAATCGCGCCTTCAAGCTTCCGCGCATCGGGCTGCAGCATGCGTTTGATATCTTCGATAGAGGCAAGGCCGCCCGAAGCGATGACCGGAATGGAGACGGCATCGGCAAGCTCCAGCGTCGATGCCCAGTTGATGCCGGTCAGGATGCCGTCGCGGTCGATATCGGTATAGATGATCGCGCTAACGCCGGCGCCCTCGAATTTTTTGGCAAGCTCGACGATGCCGAGTTCGGAAGCTTCCGCCCAACCCTCGACGGCCACCTTGCCGCCCTTGGCATCGATGCCGACGGCCACATGGCCCGGAAATTTCCGACAGGCCTCGATGACCAGATCAGGATTTCTGACTGCGACAGTGCCGAGAATGACACGCCGCAGGCCGCGAGACAGCCAGGCCTCGATATGATCGAGCGTGCGGATGCCGCCGCCGAGCTGCACGGGATTTTCAGTTGCCTTCAGGATCGCTTCGACGGCATCGCCATTGGCCGAATGCCCCGCGAATGCGCCGTCGAGATCGACCACATGCAGCCACTCGAAACCCTGGTCTTCGAAGGATTTCGCCTGGGCGGCCGGATCGGTGTTGTAGACCGTCGCCTGCTGCATGTCGCCGAGCTTCAGGCGGACACATTGGCCGCCCTTCAGATCGATCGCGGGAAAAAGGATCATGTCGTCTTACGTCCGTAGAGTGGTCGATACTATCAGCGCATTCCACGCATCTACGATATCCGAGCGGAAAAAGACAGCGGCAATGGCGGCAGCGCCAAAAAGCAGAAAAAGGAGCAGGGTGACGGTAAAACCGGCGCGGACCTGGCGCCAGAAGCCGAGACGCCTCTTCATCGATTTCTCGATCTCGCGCGCCCGGCGCAGCGCATCGCTGTTGACGGCGGCGAGCCGGATCTCCGGCTCCATCGCCTCGACATAGGTCTCGGCATAACTCGAAAGAATCTGCGATGCGCGGTCGCGCAGCGTGTTGCGCAGATCGGTCGAGAGATAATTGCTGTTGACGGCCGCAAGCTCGGCCTCGTTGGGCGAACGGCCGGCATTGCGCTTGCGATAGCTGAGAACGAAATCGCGCTTCTGCCGCTCGTAGAGGGCATAGGCAAGTAGGCCGATCAGATCGTCCTCGCCTTCGATATAGAATTCCAGCACCGCCTCGGCGATATCGCTGGCGCTGATGCCGTTGGCGCGCAGCTGGGAATTCTCGTTGCCGGCAAGAAATTCATGGATCATCGGTCCAGCCTTTCTTTCAACGCCTTGGCCGCATTGGAAAGCGCTCTTTTATGGATGGTTTCGTCGACACGGCGAATGATCGTTCCGTCGGGAAGCCGAATGTCCGAGAAGGGAGGCAATCCCTCGCGGGGTGGCCGCAGCGCATAGAACACCTTGCCTGATTTCCGTGAAGCCGGCATCGAGGGCACTCCAGTTCCGCCTTTTCCATATAGGGAAAATAAGGCGGCGGTATTACGGGTTCCAGCGCAGAAAATTGGCGATCAGCGCAAGGCCGAGCTTCTGGCTCTTTTCCGGGTGAAACTGTGCTCCGACCATGTTGTCGCGCCCGACAAGAGCGGTCATCGGGCCGCCATAGTCGACGGTCGCGATAACATCGCCGGCATTTTCGGCGGCAAGATGGTAGGAATGGACGAAATAGGCATGCAATCCCTGCGATCCGGTCGGAATACCATCGAACAGTGGGTGTTCGCGCTTGAGGTCGAGCGTATTCCAGCCGATCTGTGGGATCTTGAGCGCGGGATCACTTGGCGCCATCTCGACGACATCGCCCGGAATCCAGCCGAAACCGTTGGTCACTGTCTTCTCAAGGCCGCGCGAGGACATGAGCTGCATGCCGACGCAAATGCCGAGGAACGGCCGCGCCTTCTTCTCGACGGCCTCGATCAGCACCTCGGCCATCCCAGGCACGGCATCGAGGCCACGCCGGCAGTCGGCATAGGCGCCGACGCCGGGAAGCACGATACGATCGGCCGCGGCAACGTTCTCCGCCTTGTCGGTGAGATCGATATGCGCATCGATGCCCGCCTCACGGGCGGCCCGTTCGAAAGCCTTGGTCGCCGAGCGCAGGTTGCCGGAACCGTAGTCGATAATCGCGACGCGCATCGTCAGCGTCCTCCATTAAAACCGAAAAGACCAAGCGAGGTGGCATGTCCGTGACGGCTGTCCGGACGGGCCCTGTTCTCCCAGTCCGGCGTTCCCGCGCCGTCACTCTCTGCAATGTTGGCTCTCTCCGAAAAATAGATCTGTTCGGCTATGCCGATCGTATCGGCCGCAATGAGCCTGTCTTCGCCCCAACCCTTGGCGGCAAGATTGCGGATGCGCCAGTTCTGGCCCTCGAGGCCGACCATCATATTCACGCCAAGCATGATTGCTATTCCCGCCGGCCAGAGGCCCGATTCATCCATCAGCGCTCCGCCGATTGATTGCAGCAGAAAAGCCGCCAACGCATGCAGCCACAGCCGATGGGCCAGCAGCCAAATCCACGGAAACAGCAAGCCGAGGAACGTGAATCCGTCGCGGATGGTTCGCGTCTCGTGGGCCGTGGCACTTGTGCCGCCGGGCGGCGTCAGGAAAATATAGCTCGATGTCATTTTGTCGCCGCTCCCTTGAGGGGCTCAGACGAGCGTGCCCTTCGTCGAGGGAACACGGCCCGCCTGTCTCGGATCGATCTCTGTCGCCGTGCGCAACGCGCGGGCAACGGCCTTGAAGCATGTCTCGGCAATATGGTGGTTGTTGGCGCCATAATGGTTGAGAATATGCAAGGTGATGCCGGCGTTCTGGGCGAGCGCCTGGAAGAATTCTCGCACGAGCTCGGTGTCGAAGGTACCGATCTTCGGCGCACTGAAGGCGACGTTCCAGACGAGGAACGGCCGGCCGGAAAGATCGACCGCCGCCTTGGTCATCGTCTCGTCCATGGCGAGATCGATCGACGCGTATCGCGTGATGCCGCGCCGGTCGCCGAGCGCCTTGGAGATCGCCTGGCCGATCGCGATACCCGTATCCTCGACGGTGTGATGGTCGTCGATATGCAGGTCGCCCTTGGCCTCGATCTCCATGTCGATCAGGGAATGCCGCGAAAGCTGGTCAAGCATATGGTCGAAGAAGCCGACGCCCGTCGAAATCTTCGATTTGCCGGTGCCGTCGAGATTGACGGAAACGGAAATCGACGTCTCGTTGGTCTTCCGGGAAACGCTGCCCGTGCGGCTTGCTGCGGTCTCGGCCATATGGCCCTCCATCGGGAACAAGGCCGTTCCTTATCAGGCGCATCGGGAAATATCCAGAAGCCGGGGAAGAGAAAAGCCGGCCCATTTGCAATCGGCTCCGGCCCACTTACATAGGGTTCAACAAGGCCCGCATGCGGCCTGGAAAAACGGCCCGCCTAATGGGCAGACAGGTGTTTTATGACAACAATCATTACAGTTCGAAAAGGCGGCAAGGTGGTCATGGCGGGCGATGGCCAGGTGAGCCTCGGCCAGACCGTCATGAAGGGCAATGCCCGCAAGGTGCGCCGGATTGGCAAGGGCGAAGTCATCGCCGGTTTCGCCGGCGCCACCGCCGATGCCTTCACCCTGCTGGAAAGGCTCGAAAAGAAGCTGGAGCAATATCCCGGCCAGTTGATGCGCGCGGCCGTCGAACTCGCCAAGGACTGGCGCACCGACAAATACCTGCGTAATCTCGAAGCGATGATGCTCGTTGCCGATAAGTCGATTACGCTTGCGATTACCGGCAACGGCGACGTTCTGGAGCCTGAACATGGCACGACGGCGATCGGTTCGGGCGGCAATTATGCCTTCGCGGCCGCCCGCGCGCTCATGGATACCGACAAATCGGCCGAAGAGATCGCTCGCCGCGCCCTCGATATCGCCGCCGATATCTGCGTCTATACGAACCATAATATCGTGGTGGAATCGCTTGAGGTCGAAGGCTGAGCTCTTTGCCTTGCGGCCGTTCGGCCGAACCGAGGCAGGCTCTCAAGGATTTGGCGAAATAACGACGAATTACGGCCGGGCGCTGCTGATCGCCCTGGACCGCCAGGAGAATAACACCCAATGACGACCTTTTCCCCCCGCGAGATCGTTTCCGAACTCGACCGCTACATCATCGGCCAGCATGATGCCAAACGCGCTGTCGCGATCGCGCTGCGCAACCGCTGGCGTCGCCAGCAGCTCGATCCGAGCCTGCGCGACGAAGTTATGCCGAAGAACATCCTGATGATCGGCCCGACCGGCGTCGGCAAGACCGAGATTTCCCGCCGTCTGGCAAAACTCGCCGGCGCGCCCTTCATCAAGGTGGAAGCCACCAAGTTCACCGAGGTCGGCTATGTCGGCCGCGATGTCGAGCAGATCATCCGCGACCTAGTCGAGGTCGGCATCGGCCTGGTGCGCGAGAAGAAGCGGGCCGAAGTGCAGGCCAAGGCGCATGTGAGCGCCGAGGAGCGCGTTCTCGATGCGCTGGTCGGCACGACAGCTTCGCCCGCCACCCGCGAAAACTTCCGCAGGAAGCTGAGGGACGGTGAACTCGACGACAAGGAAATCGATATCGAGGTGGCCGATGCCGGTTCCGGCATGGGCGGCTTTGAAATTCCGGGCATGCCGGGCGCCAATATCGGCGTGCTGAACCTGTCGGAAATGTTCGGCAAGGCGATGGGCGGCCGCACCAAGAAGGTCCGCACGACGGTCAAGGCCTCCTATAGCGATCTGATCCGCGACGAATCCGACAAGCTGATCGACAACGAAGTGATCCAGCGCGAGGCGGTTCGCTCCACCGAGAATGACGGTATCGTCTTCCTCGACGAAATCGACAAGATCGCCGCCCGCGACGGCGGCATGGGTGCGGGCGTTTCGCGTGAAGGCGTCCAGCGCGACCTCCTGCCGCTTGTCGAAGGCACGACGGTCTCGACCAAATACGGACCTGTCAAGACCGACCATATCCTCTTCATTGCCTCGGGCGCCTTTCATGTCTCCAAGCCGTCGGATCTTCTCCCCGAGCTGCAGGGCCGCCTGCCGATCCGTGTCGAATTGCGTCCGCTGAACAAGGAGGATTTTCGCCGGATCCTGACCGAAACGGAAGCAAGCCTCATCCGCCAGTACCGCGCGCTGATGGAGACGGAAAGCCTGAGCCTCGAATTCACCGACGACGCGATCGACGCGCTTGCCGATGTCGCCGTGCATCTGAACTCCTCGGTCGAGAATATCGGCGCACGCCGTCTGCAGACGGTGATGGAGCGGGTCCTGGACGACATCTCCTACAACGCGCCGGATCGGGGTGGGACGGCCGTGACGATCGATGCCGCTTATGTCCGCGAACATGTCGGCGATCTCGCGCAGAATACCGATCTCTCGCGCTTCATTCTGTGATCTCGGCGCACCGGTCCATGTCTTTCCTGATGTGAGGATCGGATTGTAACGAACTCTCTCTCGACAGCGGGCCTTTTACTTTTTAGTGAAGGCCCGTTTTGTTTTCCGCTCCGGCTTTATTCGGCCAAGATTCTGGTCCAGTCAGCCGCATCGCGAACAGGACGATGAACGGACGGGATAGCGGATCGTGCGACGCCTTTTGACAAGCCTTATGATTGCCGTTGCCCTGGTGAATTCGGCGCCTGCCTTCGCAATGCAGGTGGTGCCGGCGGGCAACCGCCACGCCGAGCAACCCGATATTCCGGGCGCTTCTGTCAGGCGCACCAAGGGCACCAAGAGCAGCTTCGATGTGAAATACGAGAAGGTCCACGAGCTTCTCGCGAGCGATCACGAGCTGATGGCCAAGATCCGCAAGGTCTCCAGCGCCTACGGCATCAACCCCATTCACGTCGTCGGCGCGATCGTCGGCGAACATACCTATAATGTCGATGCCTACGACCGGCTGCAGGCCTATTACGTCAAGGCAGCCTCCTATGCCGGAGAAAGCTTCCGCTTCGCCTATGACGGCGAAAACGTCGACGATTTCGTGGCGCGGCCGCAATTTGCCGAATGCAAGAGCAAGACCGATTCCTACACGCTTTGGTCCTGCCGCGAAGATGTCTGGGAAAGCGATTTCCGCGGCAAGACCGTGGGCGGCGAGAGCTTCCCAAACAACCGCTTCAGCGCGGTGTTCTTCCAGCCCTTCTATGCTGGTCAGACTTTCGGCCTCGGCCAGGTCAACCCGCTGACGGCGCTGATGCTCTCCGATCTCGTGACCCGCGTGTCGGGTTATCCGAAGCTGAACGAGAAGAATGCCGGCGCGGTCTACAAGGCCATCATGGATCCCGACATTTCGCTCTCCTTCGTCGCGGCCTCGATCCGCAGGTCGATCGACGACTACAAGGAGATTGCCGGCATGGATATATCAGGCAATCCCGGCCTGACGGCGACGCTTTATAATGTCGGCAATTCGCGCCAGCGCGCTGCTGCCCTGGCCGCGAAGAACCGCGCTGCCGGCACGACAGTCTGGCCGGAGGAGAATTATTACGGCTGGCTGATCAACGACAAGCTGGACGAACTCAAGGGCCTGCTCTAGCTTCAAGCTTGCCGGGAAGGCGCTGATCTTCCCCGAAAGGCTTTGACGATGGACATGCGTCCTGATCCCTTCGTTCCGCCGGCACCGCTGCCGCGCACAGTGCCGCCGAGCCGGTTGGAAATTATCCGCATCATCTTGCGTAACCCGCTCGAACTCTGGGGCGAGCCGTCCTATACGCTGCCCTGGATCCACACTAGGTTCTTCGGCCAAAGGACACTGATCGTCAACGATCCCGGCCTCATCAAGCATGTGCTGGTCGACAACGCCAATAATTACCGCATGTCGGATATTCGCCAGCTCGTTCTGCGTCCGATCCTGCGCGACGGCCTTCTGACAGCCGAAGGTCCGGTCTGGAAGAGATCGCGCAAGGCGGTGGCGCCTGTTTTCACGCCCCGCCATGCCCAAGGCTTTGCCGGGCAGATGCTGCGCCAGTCTGAAGACTATGCCCGCAAATACGAAGGCCCAGGCGAAGCGGGCGCAATTTTCGACATCAGCACTGATATGACCGAGCTGACCTTCGCAATTCTCGCGGACACCTTGTTTTCAGGTGAAATCGTCACCTCGAGCGGTCATTTCGCAGACGATGTCAATGAACTCCTGCATCGCATGGGCCGCATCGATCCGATGGATCTGATGCGCGCTCCGTCCTGGGTTCCACGTGTGACACGCATCGGCGGCCAGAAGGTGCTGGAGAAATTTCGCGCCATCGTGCGGGACACGATGGATATGCGGCTCGCGAAGATGAAGGCGAATCGCCACGCCGCGCCCGAGGATTTCCTGACGCTGCTCCTCGAGCAGGCTGGCCCTGATGGGCTGACCAAGGATGAGATCGAAGACAATATCCTGACTTTCATCGGCGCGGGGCATGAGACCACGGCGCGGGCCTTGGCCTGGACGCTTTTTTGCGTATCGAACAGCCCGCATATCCGCGAGGCGATGGAACAAGAAATCGACGCGGTGCTGGCCACCGCGGCCGAACCTGTGGAATGGCTGGATATGATGCCGCAGACGCGTGCCGCTTTCGAGGAGACCCTGCGGCTCTACCCGCCGGCTCCATCCATCAATCGCGCCGCCATTGCTGATGATTCCTGGACGAGCGCCAAGGGAGAACGGGTCGAGATCGAGACCGGTGTGACGGTGCTCATCATGCCCTGGACGCTGCACCGCCACGAACGTTACTGGGACAGGCCGCGAGCCTATATGCCCGAACGTTTCCTGCCGGAAAATCGCGGCTCTATCGGACGCTTCCAGTTCCTGCCTTTCGGCGCTGGTCCGCGAGTCTGCATCGGCGCAACCTTTGCGCTTCAGGAGGCTGTAATTGCTCTTGCAGTGCTGATGCACCGTTATCGCTTCGATTCCATCGATCAGACGAATCCTTGGCCAGTGCAGAAGCTGACGACACAGCCGCAGAACGGACTTCCGATGCGCGTGACGCGGCGCATAGTTTCCTGAAAGGCATAAATCTTTCGAATTATTGCGGAATTGACTATGAATGAAAGCCGGGCAAAGTGGCAGCATTCAAGTCGTCGCCAGGGAGAATCTCGCATGAGCCGCATTGATAAGAACGGTCTTGCCATCGAAACCGTCCTTCACGATTTCCTCGTCAAGGAGGTGCTGCCAGGCCTCGCGGTCGATGCGGAGAAGTTCTTTGCCGCCTTTTCGGCGATCGTTCATGATCTCGCCCCGAAGAATCGTGCGCTGCTCGCCAAACGCGACGAGATGCAGGCAAAGATCGACGACTGGTATCGCCGCCACGGCGCGCCGGTTGATATGGACGAATACCAATCCTTCCTCCGCGAAATCGGCTATCTCCTGCCCGAGGGTTCGGATTTCCAGGTCTCGACGCAAAATGTCGATCCCGAAATCGCTTCGATCGCCGGCCCGCAACTCGTCGTTCCCGTCATGAACGCGCGTTATGCCTTGAACGCTGCAAATGCCCGCTGGGGTTCGCTCTATGATGCGCTCTATGGCACGGACGCCATTCCCGAGAGCGATGGCGCCGAAAAGGGCAAGGGGTACAATCCGAAGCGCGGCGAGAAGGTCATCGCATGGGTGCGTGATTTCCTCGATACCTCGGTGCCGCTGCAGGATTGGCGCTGGAAGGACGTCGGAAGCTTCGCCATCAAAGATGGCGGGCTGGTCGTCAGATCGGTCGATGGCGAACAGGTAGCGCTCGGGGATAGCGGCCATTTTGCCGGCTATCGCGGCGATCCCGCCGCTCCAACCCATATTCTCTTGAAAAACAACGGCATTCACATCGACATCATCATCGATGCAACGACGGCGATCGGCAAAGCCGATCCGGCGCATATTTCCGATGTCTGGCTGGAATCGGCAATCACGACGATCATGGATTGCGAGGATTCGATTGCCGCCGTCGATGCCGAGGACAAGGTCGTCGTTTATCGCAATTGGCTAGGCCTGATGAAAGGCGATCTGCAGGAAGAAGTGGCAAAGGGCGGAGCGAGCTTCACCCGCAAGCTCAATCCGGATCTGGACTATACCGGTCCGGACGGTGCGGCCTTCGAAGTGCACCGCCGCTCGCTGATGCTGGTACGCAATGTCGGGCATCTCATGACCAATCCCGCGATCCTCGACCGCGACGGCAACGAAGTACCGGAAGGCATCATGGATGCTGTCGTCACCGGCCTGATCGCGCTTTACGATATCGGCCCGGCCGGCCGGAAGAGGAATTCCCGCAGCGGCTCCATGTATGTGGTCAAACCGAAGATGCACGGGCCCGAAGAGGTCGCCTTCGCCGACGAGATCTTCTCGCGGGTTGAAGATGCACTCGGCATGGCGCGCAGCACCATCAAGATGGGCATCATGGACGAGGAGCGCCGCACGACCATCAATCTCAAGGAGTGCATCCGCGCCGCTCGCGAGCGCGTCGTCTTCATCAACACCGGCTTCCTCGACCGCACCGGCGACGAAATCCACACTTCGATGGAAGCCGGCCCGATGATTCGCAAGGGCGACATGCGCCAGGCGGCCTGGATTTCGGCCTATGAGAATTGGAACGTCGACATCGGACTCGAATGCGGCCTCTCCGGCCATGCCCAGATCGGCAAGGGCATGTGGGCGATGCCGGACCTGATGGCGGCGATGCTGGAACAGAAGATCGCCCATCCCAGGGCCGGCGCCAATACCGCCTGGGTTCCCTCGCCAACGGCCGCGACCCTGCATGCCACCCATTATCACCGCGTCAATGTCACAAGAGTCCAGCAGGGGCTGAAGGACCGTGCCCGGGCCAAACTGTCCGACATCCTCTCCGTGCCGGTCGCCGTGCGCCCGAACTGGACGCCGGAGGAAATCCAGCGTGAGCTCGACAACAATGCTCAGGGCATACTGGGTTACGTCGTTCGCTGGATCGACCAGGGCGTCGGTTGCTCGAAAGTGCCCGACATCAACAATATCGGCCTGATGGAAGATCGCGCGACACTGCGCATCTCGGCCCAGCACATGGCGAATTGGCTGCATCACAAGGTCGTCAGCGAGACTCAGATTGTCGAAACGATGAAGCGCATGGCAGCCGTTGTCGACCGGCAGAACGAATCGGACCCTGCCTATCAAGCGATGGCCGGCAATTTCGATGATTCGATCGCCTTCCGGGCCGCTCTCGATCTTGTCCTGAAGGGCAGGGAGCAGCCGAACGGCTATACGGAACCGGTGCTCCATCGACGCCGCCTCGAACTCAAGGCGAAGCAGTCCGCATGACCGAGAATGTGAAAAGGCCGCCGGGACGACAGTCCGGCGGCCTTTTTTATACCGAATTCGATATCTAGCTTACTGAATGACGATGACCTTGGAGGTCGCCTTGCCGGGACGCACGCGGCTGTAGAGGTCGATCACGTCCTGGTTCATCAGGCGAATGCAGCCCGAGGAAGCGGCAGTGCCGATCGAAGCCCATTCCGGCGTGCCGTGCAGGCGGAACAGCGTGTCCTTGCCGTCCTCGTTGAAGAGATACATGGCGCGTGCGCCGAGCGGATTGGTGAGACCGGGACCCATGCCGTCTTCAACGTATTTGGCGACGTCAGGGCGGCGTTCAGCCATTTCCTTCGGCGGGTGCCAGGTCGGCCATTCCTGCTTCCAGGCGACGTAGGCGGTGCCGGCCCATGCGAAGCCCTGCTTGCCGACGCCGATGCCGTAACGCATCGCCTTGCCGTTGGCGAGGATGTAATAAAGGAAGCGCTCGCGCGTGTTGACGATGATCGTGCCCGGACGCTCGGTGGTCTGGTAGCTGACGACCTGGCGGCGGAACTGCGGCTTGACCCTGTCGATCGGGATCGCCGGCAGGGAGTATCCGGCATCCTTCGTCACGCCGTATGCGTCATTGAAGATCTGTGCCGTCTGTACCGTCGGGCCTGCGCCCTTGTCGTCGACGGAGGCGCTGTCGGAACTCGTGGAGCAACCGGCCAGAGCGAGCGTCGTCAGCAGGCCAAGTACAGGGAATGCATTGCGGATGCGCATGGATGACTCTTGAAGTTTTAAGGGCAAGGAGAAGGTCTCTCGACCATCGTTGATTATGGTTTATTTTCGATTAACTTGCGCTTTGCAAGGCTACTGCAGCGCGACAAATCCGTCTGCGGCGCAAATTAGAAGCGCATGGTTTTTTTGCAACAACACACCTCACCCCGCGATGGTTATCCATGACGATTTTGAGTGTTTACAATAACAATCCGTTAATCGATGGCCGGCAATCGGACAGGGCCATGATGGTGCGGCGGGGAACGCAGATATTACTGCATGAAATGCGCCACGCCGTGCTGCCCGAACTGCCGCTGGCAAGCGGCCGCCGCGCCGATCTGATCACGCTTTCGGAAAAGGGCGAGGTCTGGATTATCGAAATCAAGACGTCGGTCGAGGATTTCAGGGTGGATCGTAAATGGCCGGAATACAGGCTGCATTGCGACCGCCTGTTCTTTGCGACTCACGAGGGTGTGCCGCTCGATATCTTTCCCGAGGAATGCGGGCTTTTTCTCTCGGACGGTTATGGCGCCCATATGATTCGCGAGGCGCCGGAACATCGCATGGCCCCCGCCACCCGCAAATCCGTCACGCTCAATTTCTCGCGGGCCGCCGCCCAAAGACTGATGATGGCCGAATGGGCGAACGGAAAACCGTATAATGTGGATGATGTGTGATGCCGTCTATTTCGGCGCGCGTTTGGCAAGGATGCGCTGAAGCGTGCGCCGATGCATGTTGAGCCGGCGCGCCGTCTCGGAAACATTGCGCTCGCACATTTCATAGACCCGCTGGATATGTTCCCAGCGCACCCGGTCGGCCGACATCGGATTTTCCGGAAGCTCTGCCTTTTCACCCGGGCGCTGCGTCAGCGCCGAAAAGACGTCGTCGGCATCCGCCGGCTTGGCAAGATAGTCTACGGCCCCGAGCTTCACGGCAGTGACCGCCGTTGCGATATTGCCGTAGCCCGTCAGCACGATGATCCTGGTGTCGTCGCGCCGCTGGCGGATCGCTTCGATGACGTCGAGCCCGTTGCCGTCGCCGAGCCGAAGATCGACCACCGCATACTTCGGCGGCCGGCCTTTCGATTTCGCCACGCCTTCCGCCACTGATTCGGCCGTCTCCACCTGGAAGCCCCGTGTTTCCATCGCCCGCGCCAGCCGGCGCAGGAACGGTCCGTCGTCGTCGACGATCAGCAGGCTGGCGTCGGGACCGATATGGTCTTCATCCGATATGGCGAAATCTTCATGGTTCTGTTCTGTCATCGTCTCGGGTCCTGGCGACTGAGCGCCGATCTCAATTCCTACTTATGCCCATAAACTCATTTTGTCGAATTTACGTCGATCAGCATGCGTGGCCATTCGATGCGGATGCGGGCGCCGGCATTTTCCGGGTCGCGGTTCTCGAAGACAAGCGATGCGCCCGAGCGTTCCAGCAGCGTTTTGGCGATGAAAAGCCCGAGCCCGAGCCCGCCGGCCGTATCTTCTTTCTGCCGCCGGGTCACATAGGGTTCGCCGATTCGCGTCAGAATGTCCGGCGCATAACCGTTGCCGTCGTCCTCGATGATGATCCGCACTTTATCGTGATCGTGCTCGACGGTGATGGTCACCTTCTCCCTGGCATAATCGACGGCATTTTCGATGAGGTTTCCGAGCCCGTACATAATGCCGGCATTGCGGTCGGTCACCGGCTCGCTCTTGCGCGGACTGTTTTCGATGAGTTCCAGCGTAATGCCGAATTCCCGGTGCGGCGCGACGATCTCCTCGATCATCGAGGATAGCGGCAGCCGGCGCATATGCGCTTCGCCTTCGGAAGAAAGCGTCGTCAACCGCCGCAGGATGTCACGGCAACGTTCGCTCTGGCTGCGCAGCAGCATGACGTCCTCGCGGAAACGGTCGTCGTCCTTGAGTTCGCGCTCCATTTCCTTGGCAACGACGCTGATCGTCGCAAGCGGGGTGCCGAGTTCGTGCGCGGCTGCGGCGGCAAGCCCGTCGAGCTGCGAAAGGTGCTTTTCCCGCTGCAGAACCAATTCGGTCGCCGCCAGCGCATCGGCAAGCTGGCTCGCCTCCATCGAGACGCGGTAGGCATAGAAGGCGGCAAATGCCATCGTCGAGGCGATCGAGCACCAGACGCCGAATTGCATGACGTTGTGCACGTTGATCTCGACCCCGTCGAACCAGGGCAGCGGGAAGGGAGAAAAGGCAAGCACCGTGATGCAGACCATAGCAAAGGCGATCAGGGCTGTGCTGTAGCGGATGGGCTGCGAGGCGAATGAGATGATGACGGGCACGCAGACGAGGGCTGCGAAGGGATTGGCAAGACCGCCGGTGATGAAGAGCAGCGCGCAGAGCTGCAGGAGATCGAAGCCGAGCAGCGCAAAGGCGGCCGGCGGCTCCAGCCGGTGCGTCGGCGGGTAACGGATCGTCAGGTAGAAGTTTACCCAGGCAAGGGCGGCGATCAGCGAGGAGCTCGCAATCAGCGGCAAGGGAAATTTCAGCCAGAAAGCAACGATGAACACCGTCACCGCCTGTCCGCCGACGGCAAGCCATCGCAATCGCACCAGCGTCTGCAGGCGCAGTCTTCGGCTGTTATGCCGGTCTTCCAGCGTGTGGCTTTCCGTCTTGTCGATCATGCCCGGATTCCTTGATGGTCCTCATGTACCACGCGGTTTTGCCCGTGTCGTCGGCAACGCCTCATCAGGTCGCTCCGGCCACGGATGGCGTGGATAGCGCCCGCGCATCTCGGCGCGCACGTCTTTCCATGAGCCGGCCCAGAAACCCGGAAGGTCGCGCGTCGTCTGGATCGGCCGGTGTGCGGGCGAAGTCAGCTCCAGCAGCAGGGGCAGGCGGCCTCCGGCGACCGCCGGATGCTGCTTCAGCCCGAACAGCTCCTGCACGCGGATCGTCAGAATCGGCTCCTCGCCTTCATATTGGATCGGATGCCTCTGTCCGGTCGGCGCTTCGAAATGCGTCGGCGCAAGCCGGCTAAGATCACGCTGCTGCTCGTGGGGCACCAGTGACATCAGCCCGATCGAAAGCCCACCCGCGGAAATCTCCGAAAGGCCGCGAGCCTCCGTCTGGAAGGGTGCGAACCAGTCGTCCAGCCGGGACAGCAGCGCAGCGTCGCTGACGTCCGGCCAGGGATCGCCGATGGTTCTATGAAGGAACCCGATCCGTTCGCGAAGCTGCAGCGCCTCCTTCGAGAAAGCAAGCTGATCGAGCCCCAGTTCGCGCACCCCCTCCATCAGTGCCTGCGTGACGGCGGCCCCGGAAGGGCGCGGCAAGGGCGTCTCCTCGAAAACGATCGCGCCGAGCCGGGTTGCCCGCCGTGCTCGTACCTGCCGGCTCTGTCGGTCGAAGAATGTCTGGTCGTCCGTCCTGATTTCGCCGGGCAGTTCGGCTTCGACGTCGGCGCGCGTCACCTCGGCGGCCGTGAGAATCCGCGCCTGTGCTGCCCGTCCTGTGAGATCGGCAATGACAAGCATCTGGCTGCCGGCGAGCCTCTCGGTTTCCGGCAGCTCCGCTCCCCGCCCGTTCGCCATCACGAATCGCCCGCGCCCGCCGCGCTGCAGCGCGATTCGGTCGGGGAAAGCATGCAGCAGAAGCTGGCCGGCCAACGCCGGCGATGTTGAAGTGATGGTGTCGAGGCCGGCCCCAAGCCGTCCCGCCAGCCGCCGCGAGGCGTCGGCTCTTTCGCCGCGCTCGGCCTTGAAGCGCCGCAGCCGTTCCTCGATGTCGACGCTCGTTCCGCCAAGCCCCTGTTCGGTCAGAAGCACGGCAATCATCGCCGCCTCGCGCGCATGCCCCGATTCACCTGATGAAACGACCATGGCGGCGAGCCGCGGCGGCAAGGCGAGGTCGCGCATTGTCTTGCCGCGTGTAGTCAGAGCGCCGTCCTTGTCGAGCGCGCCGAGCTGGCCAAGCAGCACCCGTGCTTCTCTGAGCGTCGTTTCAGGCGGCTGATCGACGAAGGCAAGGGATGCCGGATCCTGGACGCCCCACTGGGCGAGATCGAGCACCAGCCCGGAAAGATCGCTGGAGAGGATCTGCGGCGGCGTGAAGGCCGGCAGTGCCGCCGTCTGTCCCTGATGCCACAGCCGGATCGCGATGCCGGGTTCCGTTCGTCCTGCGCGGCCGGCCCGCTGATCGGCCGAAGCCCGCGACACCCGCACCGTCTCAAGCCGGGTGATGCCGGTCGAGGCTTCGAAGACCGGCAGGCGCTGCAATCCGCTATCGATGACGATCCGGACGCCGTCGATGGTGATCGACGTTTCGGCGATCGATGTCGCCAGCACGATTTTGCGCGTCCCCTTGGAGGCAGGTTTGATCGCCGCATCCTGCTCTTTCTGGCTGAGATTCCCGTAAAGGGGCGCAATCAGCGTTTCGGGTCCGAATCGTCCCTGAAGACGCTCGACTGTTCGTGTGATTTCCGCCTGACCGGGCAGGAAAGCAAGGATCGAGCCCCCGTCGTTGGTATGGGCCTCGATAATCGCCCGCGTAACCGCATCCTCGATGCGTTCGCCGCCCGGCCGGTCCTGGTAGCGGATATCGATCGGAAAACTGCGGCCCAGGCTCTCGATGACGGGTGGATAATCGAGCAGCGCGGCCACACGATCGACGTCGAGTGTCGCCGACATCACAAGGATGCGCAGATCCTCGCGCAACGCGGATTGAACGTCGAGCGCTAGTGCCAGTCCGAAATCGGCATCTAGTGACCGCTCGTGGAATTCGTCGAAGAGCACGGCCGAAACGCCAGTCAGTTCCGGATCGTCGAGTATCATCCGGGCGAAAACCCCTTCGGTCACCACTTCGACCCGCGTTGCCGCCGATATCCTGTTATCGAGGCGCATGCGGTAGCCGATTGTTTCGCCCACCTGTTCGCCGATCAACGAGGCCATCCGGCTTGCCGCGGCCCGCGCTGCCAGACGTCGCGGCTCGAGCAGGATGATCCTGCCGTCGCCGCGCCAGGCTTGGTCGAGCAGGTAAAGCGGCACCAAAGTCGTCTTGCCGGCGCCGGGCGGGGCCGAGAGAACGGCGCGTTTATGCTCGGTCAGCGCTGCTGCGACGGCAGGCAGGACATGCGAAACCGGAAGCTCCGGCAATGATGCAGAGATTGTCACTTGCGTCCCGCCACGCTCTCATAGGCAAGGATCGCGCCGGCAAGATCCTCTAGCGCTGCACCGACCGACTTGAACAGCGTGATTTCCTCGTCATGGCTTCGCCCGCCATGTGCGCCGCTGACAAGTTCCGCCAGCTCCGATTTGATATCGCCTGGCCTTAAAGCGCCGCTCTTCAGCGGCTGGACGATATCGCCGGCCTCGCTGGTGGCGCCGGCGCGGGTAT